>JABMOP010000091.1 GCA_013204125.1 Rhodospirillales bacterium
CATCCATATCTTTGGTCGAAAAATCAAAATTCAGCCCTTCGGCGAGCAACGATAATTGATCGATTTCGGTCGGCAGGGTTTCCAACAAGGCCATCTTGTCTTCGGCTTCGGCTTGGGTTTCGCCGGGCACCGCCAACGCCAAGGTACAGATGATCATTTTTTCGGGATCGCGGCCGGCTTCGGCGGCGCCATCTTTTAAGACTTTATAATTGGATTTGCCGTGTTTTAAATTGGACGAGGTCGAAAATACCAATTCGCCCCAGCGCGAGGAAAACTGTTTGCCGCGCGTGCTTTGCCCGGCCTGGATAATGACCGGGTGGCCTTGGGCCGAACGCGGCACCGTGAACGGGCCTCGGGATTTCATAAATTTGCCTTCAAAATCCAGCCGGTGGACTTTGGCTGCATCGGCGAAGCGGTCGCCTTTTTTGTCGATGATGACCGCGCCGTCTTCCCAGGTATCCCAATGGCCAAGCACAACTTGCATAAATTCATCGGCGCGGTCGTAGCGGAGATTGTGCTCCATCACGCCGTCGCGGCCCATATTGGCGGCTTCGCCGTCGTTGAGCGACGTCACCACATTCCAGGCGGCGCGTCCTTTGCTCATCAGATCAATGGTGGCGAATGTGCGGGCGACATGGAACGGCTCGTAGTAGGTGGTCGAATAGGTGGCGCCGATGCCGATGTTGTTGGTGGTCGCCATCATCGCCATAACCACCGGCACCGGGTCGAGCTTAAAACAACGGATGCCGTGTTCGACCGTATGGGTATGATCGTTGCCGTAGCGGTCGGGCATCGCCAATCGATCATCGAAGAACGCCGCTTGGAATTTACCCGCTTCGAGGATTTTACCGATTTCCTGATAATATTCGGGCGTTGTAGAATCGATGCGCGCTTCCGGGTGGCGCCAAGAGAAAACATAATTGCTGCAATTTTGGGCTTGCAGGAACCCAACCAGGGTCATTTCACGCGCCATTGTATTTCCCTCCCCCGTTGCCCCTTAGCCTAAGCTGTCGGTGGATACGCCGAGTTCATCCGCCAAATCGGAAAGCTTTCCCCACGTTGAATCTTCGATTGGAATGCCGCCGGCAAGCCGTTCTTCTTCGCGGATTTTTTCGATTTCGCCGGGATATAAAACACCAGGGGAGCCTTCCATCGGCGGCGTCTCATTGAGGTATTTGGCGAAATCTGCGACATCGGCTTTGAAATCGGCGAGCGGGCGGAACGCGGCGACATTGAAGACCGCCATGAAGCAGCCGTCATTGTGGCGGCCCGTCGGTTCAACCCCGAACCCAAGCCCGGTTAAAAGCCCGCAGAGGATTTCAACCATGGCGCCGAGCCCCGTGCCTTTATAGCCTTCTGACCCACCGAGCGGAAGAAGCGCGCCGCCTTTCAACTTGGTCGGATCGGTTGTGTGATTGCCGTCGCTATCGATGACCCAGCCTTCGGGGATGTCTTCACCGCGCGCCGCCGCAACTGCGACCTTGCCGTTGGATACGGAAGATGTGGCCATATCCAGATACAAGGGGCTTTTCAAATCGGACGGCACGGCGATGGAAATCGGGTTGGTGCCGAGCCTGGCTTCGCGCCCGCCAAACGGCGCGACGATTTTGGGTGAACGGCCACTATCGGCGGTGATCAAGCCGATCATGCCTTCTTCGATGGCCATCAAAGGATAGGTGGCAAGGCGCCCGATATGGCCTTGGCGGAAGACCGTCGCCGCCGCCACATTGGCGGTCTTGGCCTTTTCAATGGTGTAGGCCATGGCCCGTTCGGTGACGACATAGCCAAAGCCCCAATTGCCGTCGACAACCGTGGTGGTCGGTGATTCCTGGACGATATCCCAAGATGCGCCGGGGACGATATGGCCGACTTTGATGCGCTGAATATAATTGAGGACCAGCATTATGCCGTGGCTGTCATGGCCGACCAGATTGGCGTTGACGCAATATTTGGAAACCGTCGCGGCCTCTTCCGGCGACGCCCCGGCGGCAATTAAGAGCCTTTCCCCAAATTCTTTAAGTGGTTCTGCATGAATGACCGGCATCGCGCCCTCCCCTTATATTTGTTTTGTAACGCATTGATGGGAAGTTTAGAGGCTTCGAACGATGGGGACAAACCCAGGTTGGGCCTTGATAAATACCGGCGCGAAAGTCACTCTCTCGCCTAAATCCAAACACCAATCGGGGAGGTAAATCATGACCATCGGCAAACAGAGGACCAAGCGCGACGATCAGCAATGGATGCTCGATCTGGCGCTTAATATGCGCGGGCGCGTCCAAAATTTCGAACGCGACGACACCGAGACCCCAACCCGCGCCCATAACTACCGCATGTTGCCGAAACAATGGCGTTTGAAGGCGGAACACGACGAGGCCCTCGGCCGCCAAGCCCAGGCCCAAGGCTTCGATGCCACCGCCTGCGAACATTATGATCACGCCATCGAAGCCTACCGAATGGGCCAGCACCCGGTGTTCTATGACGACAACCCGGTGAAGATGGATATGTATGCAAGGCTCTGCGATGTGGTCGACCGGCGCGCCGAAGTTGCGCCTTATACGGTGGAGCGCGTCGAAGTGCCGTTCGATGACGGCAAAACCATATCTTGCTTGCTGCACCTCTTGCCGGGCAGTCCGAAAGCGCCTTGCGTCATTTATGTGCCGGGTATGGACCAGACCAAAGAAGCCTTCCCGAAAGTTACCGGCAACCCGTTCATCCAACGCGGTATGCATATCCTTTCCATGGATGGTCCCGGTCAGGGCAATTCTAATATGCAGAAAATCCGCGCGGTCGGCGATAATTACGAACGCGCCGGGGCCGCCGTGATCTCCTATCTGCAATCCCGCGAAGAAGTTTTGAGCGACAAGATCGGTATCTACGGCGTATCGATGGGCTCTTACTGGTCTTTGCGCCTGGCCAGTTATGATCATCGCCCGGCGGCGATTGCGTCGGGCGTTGCCTGTTTCAATCCCAACAACACAATTTTCACTCAATCATCGCCGCGCTTTAAACAGCAATTCATGTATATGGCGGGCATGGACGACGAAGACGAATTCGACGCCATGGCCATCGAAATGACGGTCAAAGGCTATGTCGACAAAATCGAATGCCCGACATTATTGGTCACCGGCGAATTCGATCCCCTCTGCCCGTTGGAAGACGCCATCGAAGTGTTTGAAGATTTGACCGTCAACAAAGAAATGTGGGTGGTCGAAGATCAGTTCCATCCTTTGTGGGGAATTCCAAATCTCGGCAAGTTGGATTGTCACCATTACATCGCCGATTGGTTGGCGCGCGCGTTATTGGACGGCAAAACAAATCAGCGCCGCATCGCCTTTGTCGCCAATAAAGGCGACGGGCCGTTTGGGGATTGCGAATGGGTGCCGCCGGTCGGCCCCGGCCAGGCGTATTTTTAGTATAATAAGAAGGATTTAGAGGAATGGCCGAGACGTTTAATTTTACGCGCGATATCCCGATCGACGATGAATACGATCTGGTCGTCGCCGGCGGCGGGCCGGGCGGCGCGGTCGCGGCCATTTCGGCGGCGCGGTTGGGGCTCAAGACATTGCTGATCGAAGGCACCGGGACAATGGGCGGCATGGGCACGTCCGGGCTGGTCACCGCCTTCGATCCGATGGCCAACGGCGAAGAAGGCTTGGTCGGCGGCGTCATGCGCGAAATCGTCGAAACCATGTACACACGGGGGTTCTTAGGCCCGCAAGTGACGCCGGATTTCTGGCGCGTCGCCTATCACCGCTGGACCCCGTTTCGCCCCGAAGGCTTGAAACTCATCTTGGATGAATTCGCCATCGAAGCCGGCGTCGAGGTGCGTTTTTTTACGCGGCTGATCGACGCCGATGTGGACGGCCATAAAGTCAACGGCGTCATCATCAATAATATCGAAGGCCATAAATACGTGCCCGCCAAAGCCTTCATCGACGCCACCGGCGATGCGGTGCTGGCCGATTTGTGCGGCGCCGATTGCCGCGAAGCTGGGCGCGACACCGATCGGATCATGCCGGGCTCGCTCTGTTCGCTCTATTCTGGCATCGATTGGGACCGGGTGTTAAAAGAAGCCGCCAGGGCCAACCCGGCCACCGATGCGCCCAAAGGCACCGATCCCAACAAGGCGGATAATTGGGACAAACAAAAAGTGCATGGGGAGCCGCTAAAACGCGCCCTCGCCGACGGTCATTTCACCCAATATGACCGCTTCTTGCCCGGCATGTTTCAGGTCGGCAATTCGATGGGCAATTTAAACGGCGGCCATATTTTTAATTTGAACGCGCTGCGGACAGAAAGCCTCTCGGACGGCATGATGCTCGGGCGCAAGATCGCCATGGAATATACGGAATTTTATAAAAAATACGTGCCCGGTTTCGAAGGCATCGAACACGCAACCACATCGTCCTTGATGGGCGTGCGTGAAACCCGGCGCATCGTCGGCGAATACGAATTGGTCTATGACGATTTTGCCGCCCGCCGCGAATTCCCCGATCAGATCGGCGTTTTTAACAAGGCCGTCGATATCCACCCTTACGAAGCCAGCGAACAAGAGTTCGAACGCTTCATGAAAGAGTTCAGAAAAGAATCCCGCCCGGCGGTTGGCGAGCGATACGGCATCCCCTACTCGATCTTGGTGCCCAAAGGCTGGACCAATCTCTGGGTGGCCGGGCGTTGCCATTCGGCGGATGTCCAGGTGCACGGCTCAATCCGCGTCATGCCCGCCGCCGCCATGATGGGCCAAGCGGCGGGAACGGCGGCCCACCAATCCATCAAGACCGGCCAACCGGCCTGCGATCTCGACACCCAAATGCTGATCGAAACCCTCCGCGATAACGGCGCCTACCTGCCGCAAAACACATCGAGCAAGGTGATGACGCGGTAGAGTTGGGAGTTAGGGAATTATATTTATCCGTCGCGAAGTTGAGTAGGCTGAGTACTAAGTTATTGAGTGCGAGGACTCATTTAATATGAAATTTCATCCAAGCACTTCAGCAATAAATTCACCAGTGTCTGATACCGTAAAAATTCCATCTTTGTCGATTGTAAATATTATGTTTTTCTCGGCTCCCTTTTTGACCGCCAAGCGAATGACATCACTATTTTTCTCCACAATGTAATGCACAACTATAAACGGATCAAAATCTGGCGTGGGCAAATCTTGGTTTGTATCCTTGTTGCCGCTAATTAGGCTTGGGACAACAAATTGGCTGAGTTTGGGTTTATCTTCTTCGTAATGGATTCGACTAATTATTAGATCGCCTCTGACTGTATATTGATTTGTAAAAATTGGACCAATTAATCGAAGTGAGTCTCGCCCATCTGCCTGCCAGAATGCCGACGCAAATGGAATTTTTTCTAATCTATGTTTAATTGGGTTAGGCGCTAATATTTCGAAACCACCACCATAGTAAAAATTATGGTTGGTATCGCTCACCAGTTCTTCATAAAATGCTATTGCTGCTCGAGACAAGAAAGTGGTAATGGTCGTTTCAAACTCATTGACATCACCAATTGTTCCAATGATATCAAATTCTAATGTCTCAAAAAAATGGAAGGTGCCGCTTCCAGCGTATTTGACTTTATGATTTGGTCCGAATGTTGTTTCACCAGTTAAGTAATCCTGGATTATAATTTGTGTTTCACCATTCTCTGCCCGCGGTTGCATCGCGAAGAATATAAAGCTGACACTTTCCTTTTCTTTTTCATTTATATCCATCTGTTCAATTATTGATAATATCCCATCTCCACTATATGGCTGGTTTAATGATTTTCTAACTTCACCCAATATGGCACGAGCGACAGTTTGGTTTCCTGCCCATGCAGCCGCAAGCGTGTCACTAAGGATACAAATTTTTTGTTCCAAGCCCGACAGTTCGAGATTTTTTAGAGGGAATTTACTGTGAAAACGGCTCGGCAATGGGATTGGGCCTGAATTCTCTCTACCCGGAGTAGAAAGCAGTAGGTCACCTAGCATCATGCAATTGCCGCCGCGTTGATATGACATAATAAGTGTCATTGAATTGTTTTCGGTCAAAAGCTGAAATTGATATGTGGAAGTTGATAAAATTTTCCAACGCTGAAAAAAATGTGCTATTTTTATAGTGGTGCCGGCGGCGGGATTCGAACCCGCAATCCGTGGAGGAGCCCGATTCGTAGTCGGGTGCGTTTTCCAGTTTCGCCACGCCGGCACCATTTCATCCCTGGTGGCGACGAATATTTTCTTTAGTTTAACGCGAGGGCGAGAGACTGGGAAGGCGGATTCAATTCACAGGCATGAGGATATCGGGGATAACTTTGAAATATACTTGTTGACCTTATTTCGTAGCTTGGAAATAGCACTGGCTGTGGTGAATACCTCAATAATAACAAAAAAAGGCTCAGGCCCCTTATCCAGAGCCCAAGCCTTATCTTGAGAATTGGTCGGAGTGATAGGATTTGAACCTACGACCTTCCGTCCCCCAGACGGATGCGCTACCAGGCTGCGCTACACTCCGAAATTCGTGTCTGCAATATAACCTGCCCCACCCGGCGCGGCAATCAGATCAGTTTTTTGATGGCTTCCAATTCGGCCAGGACGTCGCGGAGCGCGTCTTTGGTGGCCGCATCCATACCTTGTTGGGTTGAGGGCGCCGGCGTGGGGGCTGCTTTCGTGTCTGAGGGTTTTTCGGGCTCGGGCGTATCATCGCCGCCGCCGCTTCGAAGAAATTTCTGCGCGCCTTTGATGGTATAGCCGTCGTCGTACAAAAGCCCCTTGATATGGCGCAGTACGACTAAATCTTCGGGCCGGTAATAGCGCCGCCCGCCGCCGCGTTTAAGGGGTTTAATTTCGGAAAATTTGCTTTCCCAGAAACGCAGCACATGTTGCGGCAAGTCTAATTCAGCCGCGACTTCGCTAATGGTTCGAAAGGCTGCTGCCGATTTGCCGGTGCGCCGATTTGAAGGCTGTTGTGCCGCGCCGATGGCCATGCCGCCGCACACGCCCTAGCGATTAGGATCAATGGGATCAGCTGGCTCGGCGCTTGGCCCGGAACCCGATATCTGGCTTTTCAGAACCTGCGACGGTCTGAATACCAATACCTTTCTGGGGAGGATGGGAACTTCTTCGCCGGTTTTCGGATTGCGTCCGACGCGCTGCCCTTTTTCGCGCACCGAGAAACTTCCGAAAGAAGATATCTTGACCGATTTACCGCCGGCCAATGTGTCGGAAATTTTGTTCAGAACGGATTCTAAAAGATCGGCAGATTCGTTTCGTGACAGACCAACTTCTTGGTAAACCGCCTCGCTCAATTGCGAGCGGGTGATGGTGTCTCCAACCATGACCTTAATTTCCCCTGCTGTATTCGGCCTTTTATATGCGGGCAGTCTAGCTGCGAAATCAATTTATATCAACGGGATAGAGAGTCTCATTAATGTGTTTTTTTGGCTTATTTTTTCGCATATTACCAGCGGGCGATGGCGGCGCCCCAGGTTAAACCGCCGCCCATGGCTTCCATTAAAATCAAATCGCCCTCTTTGATGCGCCCGTCGGATACGGCAGCATCGAGCGCCAGCGGGATCGACGCCGCAGACGTATTGGCATGATTGGCGATGGTCATCACCACTTTTTCGCGGTCCATGCCGAGTTTCTTAATGGTCGATTCGATGATGCGTTGATTGGCTTGATGCGGAACCAGCCAGTCAATGTCGGCGGCGTCCAAAGAATTTGCCGCCAAGGCTTCGACCACGACGTCGGCCAAATTGGTGACCGCATGCTTGAACACTTCTCGGCCCATCATTTTAATGACCCCCGCATTGCCGGTCGATGACGGACCGCCGTTGCAATATAGAAGATCTTTATAGCTGCCGTCCGAATGAATATGGGTGGAAATAATGCCGCGTGGATTAATCGGCGCGGCTTCTTCGGCGCGGAGCACAACCGCGCCGGCGCCATCGCCGAACAAGACGCAGGTGCCGCGGTCTTGCCAATCCAAAATGCGCGACATGGTTTCGGCGCCGATCACCAGCGCGGTGCGCGCTTGGCCGGTGCGCAGCATGCTATCGACGACCGAAAGCGCGTAGACAAAGCCCGAGCACACCGCCTGTATATCAAATGCGGCGCCATGTTTTATGCCAAGGCGGCCTTGAATTTTAACCGATGTCGCCGGAAACGTATCATCGGGGGTTGTCGTGCCGACAACGATCAAATCGACTTCGGATGGGTCTATTCCGGCACTTTTTAGGGCGCGGGTGGCCGCTTCATAAGCCAAATCCGAGGTGAGTTGGCCTTCGGCGGCGAAATGACGTTGCTTGATACCGGTGCGTTCGGTGATCCATTCGTCGGTGGTATCGACGGTTTTGGAAAGATCGGCATTGGTGACGATTTTTTCCGGCAAATACGAGCCGCAACCAATAATTCGGGAGTTAAGGGCCATCAGTTCGCTACAGATCGCAATTCAGGTTCTTTGTTTTCCATAAGCCGGCTGAGGTCTTCCTTAATCACTTCATTGAAGTCACGGCGCACCAGATTGACCGCCACTTCGACCGCATGGGCAAAGCCGAAAGCATCGGTGCCGCCATGGCTTTTAACACAGATACCGTTGAGGCCGACAAGCATCGCGCCATTGTAGCGCCGGGGGTCAAATTTGTTACGGAAACGGCTCAACGCGCCGCCGGCAAAAAGGGCGCCGATTTTGGCGATCAGGCTGGAGGTCAAGGCATTGCGCAGCTGCGAAGCGACCAGCATGACCATGCCTTCGGTGGTTTTGAGCGCGACGTTTCCGGTGAAACCATCGGTGACCACCACATCGACCGTGCCCTTGCCGATATCGTCGCCTTCGACAAAGCCGTAAAACTTAATCGGCAGGCTGGAAGATTGAAGAATGGCGGCGGCTTCTTTGACGGCTTCGTTGCCTTTAAGGCCTTCGACGCCGACGTTGAGGAGGCCGATGGAGGGTTGCGCGAGACCCAATTCAGCGCGCGCGAAAACTTCGCCCATGACCGCGAATTGAACCAGATTAGCAGCATCGCAATCGATATTGGCGCCGAGATCGAGCATCACCGTCTGGCCCTTCATATTGGGCAGACTGGCGGCGATCGCCGGGCGGTCGATGCCCGGCAGGGTTTTGAGAACAACCGTCGCCATGGCCATCAGCGCACCGGTGTTACCGGCCGAAACAATGGCCTCGGCTTCGCCCGATTTGACCGAATCGATGGCCAGGCGCATGGAGGTGTTTTTTCCCGATCGAAGAGCAACCGACGGCTTAGCGTCGCTGGAAACGGCTTCTTCCGTGTGCCGGATTTCACAATGCGCCTTGGCGTCGGGAAACCGATCGAGCAAGGGGGATATAAGACTTTCATCGCCGAACAGCAAAAAATCGACGCCATCCAAGCGTTGGCAGGCCATATCAATGCCGGCAACGATCATATCTGGGGCGTTATCGCCGCCCATGCCATCTATGGCAACTGTAAGGTTCATTGCCATCGGACCGCTCCCTCGGGCCCGGACTCGTTAAACGGCTGCGTCCATATCGACGACTTCGCGCCCGTCGTAATGACCGCAAGACGCGCAGACATTATGTGGCTTTTTCATTTCACCACAATTTGAGCATTCGCCATAGGCGTGGCTCTTGAGGGCATCATGAGCCCGGCGCATATTACGTTTCGAACGCGAAACTTTTTTCTTAGGAACAGCCATTGCAAGTCACTCTAAATTTATTGGAATTGGGCGGTTTTACTTACCAACCTTAAGGCCGGTACTTAAATCAGATTATCATCCATTGAGCAAGAGAGACGAAGGGAAAATTCAAAAAATCAAGGCCCTTTCAAGGGTTTATCGTTATTTATCCCGCTTTAGGTCCCTCAAGGCGGCAAAGGGGTGGTCTTCGGCGCGGTCTTCGTTATGTTCATCGAACTGGGCGCCCGGCGCGCGTGGGAACGGGTCAATCTCAAGCCCGAAATGCTCGGCAACCGCCTCGCCGGCATCAATCATCCCATCCAGCACTGGTTCGGGCGGATCATCTGCGAGCGCATCAATCACCACTTCATCAGTTTGCTCTATAAATGCGCCCGGCGCGTAATCACGGTGAAAGCGAATATTAATTTGTTGTTCGACCGGCTCCAAGGTCACCACACAGGTTTGGCGGACAGCGCCAGAAATTATGCCATCAAGCCGATAGAGGTTTCCCGAAGCCTGGGCGGTAAAGCGGATATCGGCGCCAAGGCTTTCTACGGCATCGATATCGAATCGCTTGGTCAGCGCGTCCAATTCTTCCGGCTCGGCGTCTATATGCATTTCGAGCGGCTTATCCACCGCACTTTCCAACGAAATAAGGCGCGAAAATTCGGGCGTCGGCAGATTCTCAAGCTCGGTCCCGGTAAGATCGCTCTCAGAGAGATCGCTCATCGTGGCACCTCGGGCGGGGCGGAAAAATCGGCAGCGCCGCGGCGTAACTGGTCTACCGTCCAATCCTGGGATCGGGCGGCGGCATCTTTTAAATAGCCCGCCATGCGCGACACCTGAGCCTGATCAGGGTCGGCGTCACTATATAGGTTGCGGCGAAGCGCTTGCTCAAGCCCCGTCGCCTCGCCCGCCAGGCCTTCATCGTAGGCCTTGATGCGGCCGTAATACGATCTCGCCATCGCTTTCACCTTTTTGCCGACGCTTAGATCGCCGACGCCCATTTCACGCAAACTGCGGTCCATATCAGCAAACATGACGTCAAATAATTGCTGCGACAATTCATTACCGTCACGGGTCTCTAATTCTTTCAGGCGACGCATGACGATGTAGGCGTGTAAGGATATCAGATCAAATCGGCCGGCGGGTGTGTCCGGCACACCGAGTCCGTTATAAAAGCCCTCCGTCCGCGCATGGGCTACGATGGCGCCATACAAATCCAGCGCCGCGTCCGGTATTCGCCGTAATCCCAGGAAATCAAAGAGGCCCATAATAAATTATAATCCCACGCGGTCAGGCGCGCCTTTTGCCAAGCGGCGGCGTGTGCTATCATATAGTCCAGCCCGAGTACAATGCCAGTTGTCTCGATATTTTAAAGACATTCGGAAGCGATCCCGGAAATGGGTATTAAACCAAAAAATATGTTCTACGCCTCTGTTGCCGTGCTGGCCCTTAGCTTGACCGCGTGTGGGCCGAGGGTTACGAATCATGGAAATTTGCCGGATCCGGATATTTTGGCCGATGTTGAAGTCGGCCACGTCAATAAATCAGATGTAACGCGGCTGCTGGGATCGCCGTCCAGCGTCGCCCCATTCAATGGTGAAACATGGTATTACGTCAGCCAGCGTACTGAAACCGTTGCGTTTTTCGAACCCAAAGTGACTGAGCGCAAGGTCATTGTTGTACGTTTCGATAAACGCGGCATTGTTAATGAACTTAAGATCCTCGACCTTAAAGACGCCCGAGATATTGAAATGGTCGCACGTAAGACGCCGACTGCCGGCAACGAAATCGGGCTGCTCAGGCAATTATTCGGCAATGTCGGTCGTTTCGAAGGCGCGAAAAAATAATCCTTTTCAAGTTAACGACCTAAAAAAAACCCCGGAGGCCCGGAGGCAATGCCCCGGGGTTTGATTTGTGTCGCCTTCTGTTCCTTTACGCGGCGAGGATCGCGATAAGCAAAATTGCGACGATGTTGGTGATCTTGATCATTGGGTTGATCGCCGGTCCCGCGGTATCCTTGTAGGGATCGCCGACAGTATCGCCGGTGATGGCGGCCATGTGGGCGTCGGAACCTTTGCCGCCATGGTTACCGTCCTCGATGAATTTTTTGGCGTTGTCCCAGGCGCCGCCGCCCGATGTCATCGAAATGGCGACGAAGATCCCAGTGACGATGATGCCCATCAGCATGGCGCCGACGGTGGAAAAGGCCGCCGCCTGCCCGGCGATCGGCAGGATCACGAAATAAACGACGAACGGCGCCAAGACCGGCAGCAGAGAAGGAATGATCATTTCCTTGATCGCGGCTTTGGTCAGCATATCGACGCAGACACCGTATTCGGGCTTGCCGGTGCCTTCCATAATACCCGGAATTTCCTTGAATTGGCGGCGCACTTCGACAACCACCGCACCGCCGGCGCGGCCGACTGCCATCATGCCAAGCGCCCCAAACAGATAAGGCAGCAAGCCACCGATGAACAGGCCGACGACAACAAAGGGATTATTGAGCTGGAAGTCGACTTTTAAGCCGGGGAAGGCGGAGCCGAGTTCATGGGTGAAAGCGCCGAACAGGACCAGCGCGGCAAGACCGGCCGAGCCGATGGCGTAGCCCTTGGTTACGGCTTTGGTGGTGTTGCCGACGGCGTCCAGTGCGTCAGTGGTTTTGCGCACATCTTCCGGCAGATCCGCCATTTCGGCGATGCCGCCGGCGTTGTCGGTGA
>JABMOP010000092.1 GCA_013204125.1 Rhodospirillales bacterium
AATCCGCTGGCGACGATCCTCTCATTTTCGATGTTGCTGCGCTATTCTTTCGATATGGCCGAAGACGCCGATATGATCGATCGGGCCGTCGAAAACGTGCTCGCCGGCGGGCTGCGGACCGCCGATATTATGGAAGCCGGCAAGGCCAAAGTGTCCACCGGTACGATGGGCGAAGCGATGCTGTCGGAACTGGATAAATTGGCAGGATAAGGGGCCTGGCTTAAGCAACCGGGGCTTGCGTTGAACCTGGATCGGGCGTAAACGAAGCCCGCTAAACCCTCGGAGAAATTAGATGTCCGTCAAATACGCCGTCGTCGGTGCAACCGGCAATGTCGGCCGTGAAATATTGCAGATTTTAGCCGAACGCGGCGTTCCCGCCGAAGACGTGACGGCGCTTGCCTCGGCGCGCTCGGTCGGCGCCGAAGTTTCCTACGGCGAAGACGATGTGCTGCAGATCGTGGAACTTGCCGGCTTTGAATTTGAAGGCACCGATATCGTCCTTTCCAGTCCCGGCTCCAAAGTTTCCGCCGAATACGCGCCGCGCGCCGCAAAGGCCGGCGCCGTGGTTATCGACAATACGTCTCAATTTAGGATGGACCCCGATGTGCCGTTGGTGGTGCCGGAGGTCAACCCAGAAGCGATTGGCGATTACACCAAGCGTAATATCATCGCCAATCCCAATTGTTCGACCATTCAGATGGTGGTCGCGCTCAAACCATTGCACGACCTTGCCACCATCAAGCGGGTTGTTGTCGCCACCTATCAATCTGTTTCGGGCGCCGGGAAATCGGCGATGGACGAATTGTTTAACCAGACCCGCGGCGTATATATGAACCAGCCCGAGCAAAGCCATCAGGAAATTTTTCCGAAAGCCATTGCCTTTAACGTCATTCCCCAAATCGATTTATTCATGGAGGACGGCTCGACCAAGGAAGAATGGAAAATGATGGTGGAAACCAAGAAAATCCTGGACCCGGCTATTAAAGTGTCGGCCACCTGTGTGCGCGTGCCGGTATTTATCGGCCATGCGGAAGCCATCAACTTGGAATTTGAATACCCAATCACCGCCGATGAAGCGCGCAAAGCTTTACGCGCTGCGCCAGGTGTTGTGGTGGTTGATCACCGGGTTGAGGAAGGTTATGTGACGCCCGCCGAATGCGCCGGCGAAGACGCGGTTTATGTAAGCCGGGTGCGCGAAGATTCGACCGTTGAAAACGGGCTCAGCCTTTGGGTGGTGTCCGATAATCTGCGCAAAGGCGCCGCGCTCAACACAGTGCAGATCGCCGAAGTTTTGGTGCGCGATTATATGAGCTAATGCTCAACCTTCGTCGAAATACACGGTGTCTTTATATTCTTCGCGCCGTTCCACTCCAGGGTAATGGGGGTCCATCCGGCGGCGTCGATCCGGGCCGAAATAATCCTTCGATTCAATGTATTGGCGTGGACGTTCTACAATCGCTTTTATTCGGCCATAAAGAGTTTCTGCCGAGACAGGCTTGATCAGAATTTCGTTGATGCCGGCGTCCCGCGCCTCAAACACTTTTTGCTGTTCCGAATGTGCGGTGACCATAATCAGCGGCGTATATTTGTTGGGGCTGTCGTCGCTGGTGCGCACCAGTTTAATGAAATCCAACCCGTTCAAAGGCTGCATTTCCCAATCGACCAGGACGATGTCCGGCGTCCTTTCGCACATCATAGCAAAGGCTTCGGATCCGTCTTCTGCTTCTTGGATATCCCGCACACCGAGCGCGCGCAGCATTTCCCTCAAGAGATCCCGCATAAACGGATTATCTTCAGCGATCAAAAATCTGACGTTGCTGATATTAAGTTCAGCCACCTGGGTCCCCCATATTTATTGATAACGTCCAGGAAGTCGTTTGCGCCGCCCATAATGTCTTATGTGGCGGGCCAATAAAACACATATGGTAAGCTTCTTTCCAGCGTCATCGCCAAATTTTGGGAAAAAATAGGAGGCGTCAGGTACACGGGACCTGGGACCCCCGTGTAGCACACCGCGGCGGCGGTGCTCCTGACGCCCCTTAGAGCCGGCCAGGCTCTAAATACGTGGAAGTGATCCAGCCTTTTGCTAATTCGGATGCGGGGCACCCCTGGAAAAGAGACCGCCGCACTTAAATTTGCCAGCCAAACCCGTCGCCGCCATGCCCGAGAACGGACCGCCGCCGACGCCGCCCCCACATAAACAATCCGCCTTAGCTTAGGGCGCTGAATGACCCGACCGCCGCTTTGGAAATTCCCTGGTCAGGCCACCAAAGCAGAACCGAAACGGCGTATCGGAATATTCGCTAGTGCGAATTTCCCGTTAGATCATCCACCGCGCCTGGGAGACGAGGCAGATCGCTACGAACCGCCGTTTGCTATCGCCAAAATCAGATCCGAAGAACCGAAAAAACCAACAAGAAACAGCGCAGGGACGCTTTCACGTACCCTGGTATCATGAGAAGAACCTCGATGACGATCAATAATAAATGAGTATAAATTTGAAAAAATCTGTGTATAAAATTTCTTTATTTGCACATGTAGTTCACAACTTATCCACAATCTCATGCACATCGAAATGGAAATCATTGATTTCATTGGTTTTCAATTTTGTCACTTAAAATGCGTGCGGATGAATTAACATTTTCGTGACCGATTATGCCGGCGCTTTGGGTTTGATTTCGGCGCGTTGACTTACCATCTTCTAAAGGCTAATCAGATACCACCGGCGTTCGGAGTTTCTATCTGAGATTTCCGCCGCTCCTGACAACGAGGCGCACTTATGACCCTAGGTAACAGACCGCTTTCACCGCATCTTCAGGTGTACCGGCCGCAGATTACCTCCGTGCTTTCCATCACCCATCGCATGACCGGCCTCGGGTTGTCGGTCGGTGCGCTGGCATTGACCTATTGGTTGAACGCCGCCGCTTATGGCGCTGATGCTTTTGGTCGGGCGCAGGCGATTTTGGGCTCAGGTATCGGCATTATATTATTAATTGCCTGGACGTTTGCTCTCTTTTTTCATCTTTGCAACGGCATCCGCCACTTGTTTTGGGACACCGGTCGTGGGTTCGAAATGTCTACACTTCGCGTGACCGGTTGGGTCGTCATTTTAGCCTCCCTCGCGCTAACCGCCGGAACCTGGGTTCTGGTATTGGGAATATAAGGGACAGCATGACGGACCTTCGCTCAAATTTAGCCCGCGTTCGCGGCCTTGGCGCCGCAAAGGAAGGGGTCGGCCATTGGTGGGCGCAGCGCGTGACCGCAGTGGCGTTGGTGCCGCTTGGCCTGTGGTTTGTCTTTTCCACAGTTTCACTTGCCGGCGCTGATTTGGTTCAGTTCAAAGCATGGCTGGGAGAAGCGGGAAATCTTCTGTTGATGGTGCTATTCGTGGGCACCGCTTTTTATCACATGCAATTGGGCGTCCAGGCAGTGATTGAAGATTACGTCCATGGCGAAGCGGTCAAAACGGCATCACTCATTACAAATAAACTCGCAGCGGTGTTCTTGGGCGCGTCCTCGATCATCGCCATGTTCAAAGTTGCCTTCGGGGGCTGATATTTAATGGCAGGTTCTTACGAAATAATTGACCATGTGCATGACGTCCTTGTGGTCGGCGCCGGCGGCGCGGGATTGCGCGCCACCTTAGGCATGGGTGCGGCGGGGCTTAAAACCGCCTGCATTACCAAGGTCTTTCCAACGCGCAGCCACACCGTCGCCGCCCAAGGCGGCATCGCGGCGTCGCTCGGAAATATGTCCGAAGACAATTGGCGCTGGCATATGTATGACACGGTCAAAGGTTCCGATTGGCTGGGCGATCAAGATGCCATCGAATATATG
>JABMOP010000009.1 GCA_013204125.1 Rhodospirillales bacterium
ACCACATAGACCGCCATCGCAATCAGGGTCACGGTCACGTTGACGATCGCTTCTCTATCGAGCTCGCGAAGCTCGTTCTTCTGGGTCAGCGAAAAGCTTTTCACCGCGTACCATACGCCCAATATAAAGAAAGCCACGGCGCCCATGCGCGGGAACTGTTCTGGCGATAACTCGTTCTCGCTTCCGGCGAGGCGGAACAGCGGCTTGTCGATCTGGTACGGGATGAGGAAAAACAAAACTACTGCCAGCACGATGAAGCCGAGTGCCGCGACCGTATTGAAATTGAGTTTAGACACAGGCGGCGGCCATAATATTTAAGCCAAATCCTTCAGGGACGATATATCCCTGGAATTTAAAGGCAGGGTCACCGGCTCGTTCCTGGCTGAAGAAATATCGGCGGCGATATAGACTTCCATCACCTGGCGCGCTTGTTCCGGCGTCACCATGACCGGGCCGTCATTGGCGACGGCATCTAGGAAATGAATGGTCTCGTTATGCATCGGGCCGGCGAACACGTGTTCTACTTGTTCACCGGGCATGGTCGACATCGGCAGGCGGATGCCTTTTTTCATGGTGTTCAAGATAACATCGCGGTGGGTGTCATCGACCACCAGCATACCTTCGGTGCCGGTAAATTCGATCCAAGTGCCGGAATAATTGGGATGTCCCGGCGGCATGGTCCAACCGGCGCCGACGGTAACGACAACGCCGTTATCAAGCGTCACCATAATCCATTGGGCATCTTCGACGCCGGTTTTATCTTTCATGACGCCGTAGGCAGATTGGGAATAGACGCGGATTGGTTTTGCAGGCTCTAAGCACCAAAGCACAAAATCCAGATCGTGGGTGGCTTCCATCGCCGCCGGCGATAATTTGATGCGGCCTGTAATCCTATCGCCTAGGCCGCGGGTGATATGGCGACTGACCACGGCGGCCACCGGCGCGCCTAAAGTGCCATCATTGAGGCTTTTCTTCACATAGGCGAATTTCGGGTTGAACCGCTGCGAATATCCAATGGAAAATTTAAGGTTCTTTTCGCGCGCTAAATCGACCAGTTCATCCGCCTCTTTCAGATTCAGCGAAATCGGCTTTTCCAAAAACACGTGCTTACCCGCCGACAAGCTGTCCTTGGCCATCGGGTAGTGGAGATTTTCCGGCGTCGCCGAAATAAAGACGGCGTCGATGGCATCGTTTTTTAAAAGCACTTGATAATCGGTGACCGCGCTGACCGGATGGGTCAATTCCTTGACCTCTTTCAATCTGGCTTCGTTGGTTTCGGCGATATGCAATTCATCGACAAGTGGATAGTGGGCGCAGGTGTTAGCGCGGATACCGCCGCACCAACCGGTGCCGATAATGCCAACGTTGATTTGTTTCATTTAGCCGAAAATCCTAGTTTGGAAGGAGTTAAGTCCCGGACCCTATTGGCCGCGAAAACCCAAGTCAAGTTAGAGTAAAGGGCTGGCCTATGGGGGGTACGGATGATATTCAACAGGTAGCAACTAACGGACACACCACGCCCCACCGGTGGAGAATTAAATTATGGCCAGAACCCTCATTGCAGTCGCCGATACAGTTTTTCCGAGCCTCGATCCAGCCAGGAAAGCCCTTGCCCGCGTCGATCCCGAAATAAAAATCGCTGAGGACGCGAGCGTAGATAAAATCCTTGCCGTCGCCGCCGACGCCGACGCACTTTTGGTCACCTACGGCCAGATCAACGCGGAAGTCATCGCCGGGTTAAACAATTGCAAAGTGATCGGCCGTTTCGGCATCGGCATCGATAATATCGATATTCCCGCAGCCACGAAAAAAGGCATCACCGTCACCTACGCGCCGGTCTATTGCCTGGACGAAGTTTCCGACCACGCCATGGCGCTGTTGCTGTCGATGGCGCGCAAAGTCACCTATGCCGACAAATTGGTATCCGGCGGGCGTTGGGAAATGCCGGCGGTAACGCCGATTTTCCGCTTGAAAGGCCGCACCCTCGGCCTTGTCGGCCTCGGCAATATTCCGCAAGCTCTGGTTCCCAAAGCCCAGGCCTTTGGCATCAAGGTCATCGCCGTCGATCCTTATTGCCCGGACGAAGTATTCAAGAAAATGGGCGTCGAAAAGGTTGAATTGGACGATATGCTGGGGCGTTCGGATTACGTTTCGGTGCATGCGCCGCTGACCCCGGAAACGGAAAAAATGTTTAACGCCGAGGCGTTTAAGAAAATGAAATCGACGGCGTTCCTGATCAATACGGCGCGCGGCCCGTTGGTCGATATCGACGATCTGGCAGCCGCCCTGGACGCAGGCGAGCTGGCCGGCGCCGGGCTCGACGTATTGCCGTCGGAACCGCCGGACGCAAATAACCCGCTGGTCGGACGCGATGACGTGATCCTGACCCCGCATACGGGCTTTTATTCCGAAGACGCGCTCTTGGATCTGCAAACCACGGTGGCCAGCGACGTTGCCGCCGTGCTGTCGGGCGAAGCGCCGAAATACCCGGTGAAGCCACGCTAACCGAGGCATATGCGCCGATCATGACCGAGGCGCTGGCGCGCTTGCAATCGGTATTCGGATTTTCCGAATTCCGGGCCGGCCAGGAAGAAATCATCCGCGCCGTCCTTTCGGGTGAAGACGTCCTCGCCGTCATGCCCACCGGCAGCGGCAAATCGCTCTGCTATCAACTGCCCGCAATCCTCGGCACTGGATTGACGGTTGTGGTGTCGCCGTTGATCGCCCTGATGCGCGACCAGGTCGCGGCGCTGGAAGTGCTCGGCATCAAGGCCGGCTGCCTCAATTCTTCCAATTCCGCCAAAGAAAACCGGCGCGTGTCGGACGCCGTAAAGGCGGGGGATTTGAGTATCCTTTATGCCGCGCCGGAACGGCTGGTCCGGGCCGACACGCGGGAACTTTTGGGCGCGGGCAGAACCCAGCGCCTTGCCGTCGACGAAGCCCATTGCGTCTCCCAATGGGGCCATGATTTCCGCCCCGAATATTTGGAAATCGGCAATCTACGCCAAGCCCTCGGCAATGTGCCGCTGATCGCCGTCACCGCAACCGCCGATGCCGCTACTCGAGCCGACATTGCCGATAAACTTTTCGCCGCCGCGCCCAGAGTTTTCATCCACGGTTTCGACCGGCCCAACCTGGTCCTCGCCATGCAGCCGAAAGACAATGCGCGGCGGCAAATTCTGGACTTCGTTGGCGCCCATAGGGGCGATAGCGGCATCGTTTATTGCCTATCGCGCAAACGCTGCGAAGCCTTCGCCGGCCATCTTCAATCCGCCGGCCACCGGGCCGTGATTTACCATGCGGGGCTGGATGCCGGGTTACGCGCCGCCGCCCAAGATGAATTTTTGCGCGAAGACGGCGTGATCGTGGTCGCCACAATCGCCTTCGGCATGGGCATCGATAAACCCGATGTGCGCTTCGTCGCCCATGCCGATCTGCCGAGCAATGTGGAAAGCTATTACCAGGAGATTGGGCGCGCCGGGCGGGATGGCTTGGCGGCCGACACCTTGACCCTTTACGGGCTCGACGATATCCGCCTGCGCCGTATGCAGATCGAAGACGGCGACGGCTCGGACGATCAAAAGCGGATCGAACGCCAACGTCTCAACGCCCTCCTTGCCCTCTGCGAAGCGCCCAGCTGCCGGCGCCAGACCTTGCTTGCCTATTTCGGCGAGACCACAGAACCTTGCGGCAATTGCGATCTCTGCATCGACGGCGTGGAGATCATCGACGGCACCACCGAAGCGCAAAAAGCCATGTCGGCCATTACCCGCACCGGCCAGCGTTTCGGCACCGAGCATCTGATCGCCATCTTGCTCGGCGAAGACAACGAGCGTGTCCGCTCCCTTGGCCACGATGCCCTGCCGACATTCGGCGTCGGCACCGAGCATACGCGTAATGTCTGGCGCTCGATCTTTCGCCAGCTTTACGCCGCCGGCCATATATCGCTCGATATCACCGGCTACGGCACCTGGACCATGACGGAAAGCGGCGAACGCATCTTAAAAGGCGGCGATGAATTTCAGATGCGCAAAGACATTCTTCAGCCCAAGAAAAAATCTGGGGGCAAGAAGGCCGCCGACGCCACCGAACAGTTCGAGCTTGACGAAGCGGGCCTAAAACTTCTGGCCGCGCTCAAATTGCAGCGCCGCGATATCGCGGCGGCGCGCAAGGTTCCCGCCTATGTGGTTTTCCCCGACCGGACACTCATGGAACTGGCGGCAACGCAGCCGCACACCCTCGACCAGATGGGGAATATTCACGGCGTCGGCGCCGTTAAGCTGGAAAAATTCGGCGGCCAATTTTTGGAGACCATCCGCAATTTCGAAGGCGGGAGCAACTCATCATGACAGCGATTATTGACGGCGCTTGGCTGGAACAAAGATTGGATGATCCCTCGGTCAAAGTGATCGAGGTTTGTTCCGATCCCGATGACGCCATCTACCGGGCAAGCCATATTCCGGGCGCGGTGCGTTTTTTCTGGAAGGATCTGTGCTGGCACGAAACCGACCGGCAATTTGTGACAAGCGAAGAATTGGCCGCGCGGCTCGGCGCTGTCGGCATATCGGATAAAGACACGCTTATTCTTTACGGCGACCCGGTGCAGTACGGCACCTACGGCTTTTGGGCGCTGACCATGGCCGGGCACCCGGATTTAAAAATCCTCGACGGCGCCCGCAAAAAATGGATCGCCGAGGGCCGGCCGATGAATGCGGATATCCCGGCGCCCACGCCGACCGATTACACAGCACAGCCGGGCGACGGGTCCATGCGCGTCGGCCGCGAAAATGTCTTGGCCCATTTGGGCGATCGCGGGCGCTTCCTATTGGACCTTCGCAGCCCGGAAGAATATTCCGGCGAGCGGGTGATGGAACACGGCAAGTTCGACCACGGCGCCGAACGCGGCGGGCGCATCCCCGGCGCCAAGCATCTGTTTTTCAAAGAACTGATCAACGACGACGACAGCTTCAAAAGCGCCGATGAAATAAAGGCGAAGTTGGACCAAGTCGGCGCCGATCCGGCACGCGCCGGCGAAATCGTCTGCTATTGCCGCCTCAGCCACCGCGCCACCCTCGCCTGGACCGCCATGACCCATATATTGGGATACCAAGGCGTCAAAATCTATGACGGGTCTTGGACCGAATGGGGCTCCATCGTCGGATATCCGGTCGAAAAATAAGCCAAAGTACCGCCAGACCAGAGATTTCCCCGCGCCGACACACGCCGAGCCTACCCTCCCTAGCGCCGCCAGGGGCAGAGCCACAACATCTTGCCGCGACATGCGACACGCGTTTCTCAGCCCTATGCTTTTATGTGCATTTATGTGCTTTTGTGCGCTTTTATAGGCATTTGCCGCGCCACGGCTCCTTGCCGCGCCGGTATTGGGCGCGAACGATCATTCCCTATTTACAATTTCAAAGAGCCCATTTATATAGAACAAAATAGGAACTTTTGCAAGTAAATTAACACCTCCCCCACAAAATAACGGCGCGCCGTGTGAGGGCGCGCCGTGATATCGGGAATAACTCCGCCGATATTTAAGCGATCACTTCTTTCAGTTTTTCTTCGAACGCTTCGTCGTCCCAGCCGAACGGGCCTTTGTCGCCGGCGAAGGCGATTTTGCCGTCGGCATCGACGAGGAACAGGCGCATCGGCAGGCCGACATATTTATTGTCGACATCGTTATCGATGGCGTCGACCAACATCGGCATTTCGAGGCCGAGATCGATCTGACAGGCGGCCGCCACTTCGGTGCGCTCATCGTCGGTGGTCGGCTCGTCAAAGATGATGTCTTCGATCAGATTATTGGGCACCCGCCAGCCGTCATGGGGATGAGCTTCGCGGATATAGACAATGTAGAATTGAACCTGATCTTTGTATTTTGCGTAGAGTTCGTTAAGGCGCACGGCCTTACCCCGAAAAGGCGGTCAGGTATAGGAGCCAAAAACAATGCCGACGGGCTGACCTCGCAATTCCGATAACCGTACTTGTTCGCCGGTCCGCTTGCGCCCCGCGCCAAGCACATCGGCGACGAAATCGGGCGCCATCGATCCGACTTTCGGGACGATGGCTTCGCGTTCTTTTTCTTCCGCCATATGCGCCGAAAGATCGTCATCGCTGATATCGGAAATATCGACCCATAATTTACGCCGTTCCTGCATATCCAAAGCGGCGTATTCTTCAAGCGTTACGGGACTTGTTGGAATTTCGTCCGGCATTCTTCCCTCCTCAAAAAAATTACTCCAGGGCACCGAAGTAGCACATGGGGGTTAGTTTGAGAAGCCGGGGCCGGGTAAACTTTGCGTTAGGACGCCGGCAAGGCTTGTTGCTCTGCGGCGCGTTTTTCCTTGATTGCCTTTAATATTTTTTCGGACGTCGCCGGCAGCGAATGGATGCGCACGCCGACCGCATCAAAGATGGCGTTCATAATGGCCGCCGCCGTCGGCACCGATGTCGGCTCGCCGACGCCCTTGGCGCCGAACGGCCCGGTCGGGTCGTAATTTTCGACGATATCAACTTCGATTTCCGGCATATCCAATGATGTCGGCATGATGTAGTTGGTCAAATTGGGGTTGATCTGCAATCCATTTTCGTCGAACAGCATTTCTTCTTGCAGCGCGAACCCGATGCCCATCGAAATGCCGCCCTGCACCTGGCCTTCGACCAGCATCGGGTTAATGGCGGTGCCGCAGTCATGGGCGGCGACGATGCGGATGACATCGACTTCGCCGGTTTCATCGTCGACATCGACTTCGGCAATCTGGGTTGCGTAAACATAGGTCGAGAACGGTTTGCCCTGCCCGGTTTCCGGGTCCATCTCGACGGTCGGCGGATTGAACGAAGCCGAGCCGATCGGCGGCATGCCCATGACGAATTGCGCATGGTTGGCAACCTCGGCGATCGCTAAGCAGCGTTGCGGAAAGCCTTTTACTTGAATTTTGCGGTCGGCGGCTTCCAATTGTTCGGGCTTAACGCGCAGCATCGGCGCCGCGACTTCGAACAAAATTTCCTTGGCTTTTGCCGCCGCCATTTGAATGGCGTTGCCGGTCACATAAGTTGTCCGCGATGCAATGGCGCCGGTATCCATCGGCGTTGTGTCGGTATCGGCCGAAACCACATGTACATCGTCGGTCGAAATACCCAGTTCTTCGGCGGCGATCTGGCCGAGCACCGTTAACGAGCCTTGGCCGGTTTCAACCGTGCCCGTCAGCACCGTCGCCGTGCCGTCTTCGTTGATTTTGACCGTCGCCGCCGATGGATTGGCGGCAACCGTGAAGCCGATCGGATACCACATGCAGCCGATGCCTCTCCCGCGCTTAATCATTGCCCGTCTCCCTTCCAGCCGAAGCGTGCCGCGGCCACTTGCAACGTGTCCTTGACGACGACCGATTCCAGCACTTGGCCGGTCGGGCTGGCGGCATTTTCTTCAAACGCGTTCAACAGGCGGATTTTTAAGGGATCGATGCCGAGCACGGAGGCCATATCGTCCATGTGGCTTTCGTAGGCGAAGCAAACTTGCGGCGCGCCGAAGCCGCGCATGGCGCCGGTCATGGTCTTATTGGTGTAAACGGCGAAGGCTTCCACATGCAGATTGTCGATGTTGTACGGCCCGGCGCTCAAAATACAGGCTTTGCCGAGGGTCGTTTCCGACCACGAACAATAGGCGCCGCCGTCGCACACCAGCCGCACCTTGCGGGCGACGATGCGGCCATCTGAATTGATGCCGGTTTTGTATTCCATGACAAAGGGATGGCGGGTGGTGGAGGATATAAATTCGTCTTCTCGGGTGAAGATGCCTTTGACCGGACGGCCGGTTTTTTTGGACAAAAGCCCCAAAATCGGCTCCTGGGTGATTTCATTCTTACCGCCGAAATTACCGCCGACGATGGTCGCGATAATGCGGATGCGGTTGAACGGCAAATCCAGGGTGCGCGCGATATCGGCGCGGCCAAGGGTGATCCGCCCCAGGCTCGACCACAGGGTCAGCCGCTCGTTGCCGTCCCAATCGGCGATGGTGGCGTGCGGTTCCATCGGCACGTGTTCGACCATTTGGGTTGTAAAGGTGTCTTCGAATATATGGTCGGCCTCTTTGAAGCCTTTTTCGACGTCGCCTTTTTTGATGACTTTGGTGGCGTAAATATTGCTGTCCGGGTCGTGGACTTTGGGCGCGCCGTCTTTCATCGCTTCGATCGGATCGAACACCGGCGTCAAGGGCTCGTATTCCACCTTGATCTTTTCCAGGGCGTCCAAGGCCAGTTGTTCGGTCAGCGCGGCAACGGCGGCAACGCCGTCGCCCGCGTGATAGACGATATCAGACGCCAAGACCGGTTGATCCTGCAAGCTCGGCCCGAAGGAATTAACCGGGATTTCACTGCCCACCAATGTCGCCAGGACGCCGGGCATTTTTTCCGCTTCGGAAACATCGATGCTTTTGATGCGCGCATGGGCAATGCCGGCGCGCTTGATCTTGGCGTGGATCATGCCGGGGAACGAAATGTCATCGATATATTTGGTCTGGCCGAGCCCGTGCAGGCGCCCATCCGGGCGGGTTGCGCGCTGGCCGACGGCGGGGGTTTGCAGCCGGGCTTCGGAAATCTGAGTTTCAATCGGATAGGAAACCGGTTCCAGCACCACAGGAAGCCGCAATTCTTCGTTGGCGGCGCGCAATTTTTCGAGCGCTTCTTTTTCAAGAATTTTGACGTTGTCGTCCATAATTTTTTCCTTCGCTTTTAAGCCGCTTTGCCGGTGGCGGCCAATTCCTTGGCGGCATCGGCGACCGCTTCGATGATTTTGGTGTAGCCGGTACAGCGGCAAAGATTCCCGGCGAGCGCGTCCTTGATTTCGTCCGTGCTTGGATCGGGATTGTTATCCAGCAAATATTTGGCCGATAAAATCATGCCCGGCCCGCAAAATCCGCATTGCAGGGCGGCCAAATCTTCAAAATGTTTCTGCAAGGGATGGAACGCTTCTAAATCTGCAAGGCCTTCGATGGTCGTGACTTGGCGGCCATCGGCCTGGCCGACCAGCATCAGGCAGGCATTGATGGCAAGGCCGTCGATCAGAACCGTGCAGGCGCCGCAATCGCCGACATCGCAGCCCAATTTGGCGCCGGTCTGGCCCCATTCTTCGCGCAATAGTCTAAGCAATGTTGTTTCCGGCGGCACCGAAGCGCTCATTTCGCGGCCGTTTACGGTCATCGTGACATCCATTTCTATTCTCCTCCTGCGCGCGTGATGCCGGCGGCGACCCCCAGCGTCCGGCGCACACCCACTTCGATCAAATCTATGCGGTATTCTTTCGAGGCCCTGAAATCGTCAATCGGTTTGGCCTCAAAGGCGGCGATTTTTGCCGCCTCATTGATGGCATCGGTGCCGATCGCTTTACCGTTTAAGCTGGCTTCGGCACGTAAGCACCTAATCACCGTCGGCGCGACGGCGCCGAGCGCAATGCGCGGGTCTTTGAAGGTGCCGTTCTCGACCCAGGTAGCCGAGGCGGCGTTGACCAGCGCCAGGGCTTGGCCTTTGCGGAGGCCGAATTTTAGGAAATGCGCCGGCTTGCCGAGGCTCGTTGTTGGGATAATTATATCGACCAACAATTCGCCCTCAGCCAAAATTGTTTTGCGCGGGCCGACGAAGAATTCGGTGATCGGCATTTGCCGCCGGCCACCGGCGCCGATGACAACCACTTCGGCTTCGAGCGCCACCAGAACCGGCCCTGAATCCATCGACGGCACGCAGGTCACCAGATTGCCGCCAAGGGTGCCCATATTCCGCGTCTGCACCGCGCCAATGGTATGCGCAGCCAGGATCATGGCGGCGGCGTGTTCTTCGATTTGCGGATCATCCATGATGTCCGAATGGGTGACGCCGGCGCCGATATGCAGGCCATCATCGGCCAGCGATATGGTGGTCAATTCGTCCACCCCGGATATATCGAGCACCACCCCCGGCGCATTTTGGCTGTGCTTCAAATCCGCCAACAGATCGGTGCCGCCGGCCAAGATCCTGGCATTGGCGCCGTGTTCGGCAAGGGCGGCGACGGCGTCTTCGGTGCTGTCGGCGCGGATGAAGTCGAAAGGTTTCATGTTTGTCTGCCTTATTCCACAATCTGTGGGTTATCGAGAACTTGGAACACCCGTTTTCGGGATCGTTTGATATGATCGGTAATCAGCCGCCCGGCAAGGCCCTTGTCGCGCGCCTGAATGGCGTCAATCAGCGCGCAATGTTCGTCCACCAATTTATCGGCGGCGGCGCCGTCGGTGACGTTTGAGACCCCGAGGAACGTCAGCCGGTCAAATTGGTCAATGACTTCGGCCGCCGATTTGGCGAGGCGCGCATTGCCCGCCATTTCAGCAATAGCGCGGTGGAAATCCCGGTTATAGCGCACCCAATCCACCAATTGGGGCCCGGCGCCGGCGCTGCGATATTTATCTAGACCGGCCAATTCCTGGTTCGAGGCTTCGGCGATGGCGCGGTGGATTGTCGCCTTTTCATAGATCAGCCGCATTTCATACAATTCGCGCACATCGGTGACGGATATCGGACGCACCCGATAGCCTTTGCGCGGCAATACCTCGATCAATCCTTGTTCCTGCAGGCGCAGAAGCGCGTCGCGCACCGGCGATTTGGAGACATTAAACCGCGCCGCCAGATCATTTTCGTGGATGCGCGTGCCCGGCGCTAATTCGCAGGACAAAATATGGACGCGGATTTGGTCATAGACGCCATCGCGGATAAGGCCGGAGGTTCCGTCGAACATTTCAAACCTTCTGAAATATCACTGATGATGAAAAATAGCTGAAAATGGTTATATATTCAACCAAAATATTAATTTAATTATATCTGAAATATCACTC
>JABMOP010000093.1 GCA_013204125.1 Rhodospirillales bacterium
GGAACTCGGCTTGCAGATTTCAAAGTCCCACGCAAAATTTTGTTTTTGGACGAGATCCCAAAAGGCGCAACCGGCAAATTGCAACGAATTGGACTGGCCGAAAAATTGGGGCTGACTTAAGGCGATCTGATGAAACTCTGCATCTTTGGCGCCGGTGCGATCGGCGGCTTTTTAGGCGCCGAATTGGCGCTTGCCGGCCATGAGGTGACGCTTATTGCGCGCGGGCCTCACCTGGAAGCCATGCAAACCAACGGTCTGACCCTTATTCGAGATGGCGAGCGGCGTATCGCCCGCCCTAAATGCATCGAAAACCCTGCCGATGCCGGCGTGCAAGACTATGTCATCGTCACTTTGAAGGCCCATTCCGTGCCTGCAACCATTGAAGCCATGCAAACTCTGTTTGGACCGGAGACTTCCGTTGTATGGGGCGTTAACGGCGTCCCGTGGTGGTATTTCCATGGCCTTGAAGGCAAGTATTCGGATATGCGTCTGGAAAGCGTGGACCCCGGCGGCGTGCAATGGGCGGGAATTGGCCCCGAACGCATTATCGCATCGGTCGTCTATCCTGCGGCTGAAGTAATTGAGCCCGGCGTGGTGCAACATGTGGAAGGCAACCGTTTTAGCCTTGGCGAATTAAGCGGCGAAAAGACGGAGCGCATACAGGCCCTGGCCGATGCCTTCATTTCGGCCGGCCTGCGCGCGCCGATCAGGCCTCGCATCCGCGATGAGATATGGGTCAAGCTATGGGGTAATCTGAGCTTTAATCCGATAAGCGCGCTGACCGGCGCAACGTTGGAAGACATGTGCAAGAATCCAGAAAGCCGCGCCTTGATACGCAAAATGATGGTCGAAGCCCAACAGGTGGCGGAAAAAATTGGTGTTAAATTTGCCATCGATGTCGATAAGCGGATTGACGGCGGCATGGCCGTCGGCGCCCATAAAACCTCAATGCTGCAGGATTTGGAGCGCGGCCGGCCGATGGAAATCGACGCTTTGATCGGCGCCGTATCTGAAATGGGGCGGCTAACCGAAACGCCGACACCAACCATTGATGATGTGCTTGCCCAGGTGATCGACAAGGCGCGCCTTGCCGGCTGCTACCCGGTTTAAAAAATATGGCAATTCTCCCGCTTAGAGACGACATCGATCTCAAAGTAATCAATTTTCAATATGTGACCGTCGGCATCATCATCACATGCGTTGCCGTCTTCCTTTGGCAACTTTCCTTAGGCCCGGAACAGGAAAAAGCTATCTATCAATTCGGCACCATACCCGCCGTTTTGTTCGGCACCGTTAAAATGCCCTCCGAATTGGCCATCATTCCATCTTTCCTGACGTTATTTACCAGCGTATTTTTCCACGGCGGTTGGATGCATTTGATCTTCAACATGCTGTTTCTGTGGGTGTTCGGCGACAATGTCGAAGATTCCATGGGCCATCTCAAATATTTGCTCTTCTTTCTCGTCTGCGGCGCTCTTGCAGCGCTCACCCACGCGATATTAGAAAGCGGCTCAACAACCCCGCTGATTGGCGCCAGTGGCGCGATCTCAGGGGTGCTTGGCGCTTATCTGGTGTTACATCCAAAGGCGCGCTTGTTGGTATTATTTATGAATATCATTCCGCTGCGCTTGCCGGCGGCGGTCGTTCTCATCGGTTGGATTGGCCTTCAATTTTGGAGCCTCTCATCCGGCGATAAAAGCAATACCGCCTGGTGGGCACATATCGGCGGATTTGCCCTCGGCATGATCCTGATAGTATTTTTCCGCCGGAAATCGGTTCCCCTATTCGATGGGATTGGCCGATACAAGCCTGCCGATCTCAGCTTTGTTGAAAGCGCAGAACTTAAGCACCAGAAATCAATATTCCCAAATACTGTGCGGATCGATCCCAAGAGCTACAAACCGGACGATACTCGGAACAGCTAAGCCGCTTCGGCTTTTTCTTTCTCCCGCCGACGCTCTTCTGCAAAGCGCTTCAGATAATCCAAGCGCAGCTCGACACTGCCCCCGACCCACATACGATTGGTGGCGTGATCTTCATATCCGTCGCCGGTGTTGGGATGGAC
>JABMOP010000094.1 GCA_013204125.1 Rhodospirillales bacterium
CAAGCGTTGATGAGCCCCGCCAGAGCCAGCGCCGCCAAGGTGGCGGCGACAATTATTTGTGAGCCTTGCGTGGTGCGTAAAAGCCGCACCCTGTCCATGCGGGCGGCGATGGCGCCGGCGAACGGCGTCAAGGCAATGGCCGGCAGCGAATGGGCCATGGCGAGTGCCCCCAGCCAAGCGCCCGATTCGGTAAGCTCCCAAGTCAGCCAGCCGAGGGCGATGCGCTGGATCCAAAAGCCGATGGTGAATACCCACGACGAGAGGATAAAGCGCGCATAATCGCCGTGGCGCATAACCCGGACAATGCCTTGTGCGCGAAAATGCTCACCTAAGCGCTGGTACAATGAATTATTCGGCATGACCCCGGTTTACACCGCGCCGAAGATGGTGACACGCGAATTATTTAAAGAATTGGTGCGGGCTATCCGACGGTTTGATTTGTTGCTCGTAGGCGCTTGGCCAAGGTAATCGCCAAAGATTGATAAAGGCGCATACCAAATTCACCGTCTGCCTGAACCAGCATCTTTAACCGCTCATTATCGATCTTCAATACTTCGGTCGCACCTTCGGCGACGACATCGGCGCTGATTGGCGCTCCGTCCAGGAAGGATACCTCTCCGAACACATTTCCTTCGGACAGTCTGGCGAGCATCGTTGTATGTTCGGCTTCAGGGCGTTCGATGCGGACCCCGCCTTCAATAATAAAATAGATGGCAGTCCCTTGTTGCCCTGCTTGCAAAATTACCGCGTCATGGTCGTAATTTTGGCGCGCCCCTGATTTGTAGAGGGCGACCCAATCGCGCACGTTCAATTTGTTGAACACGGCAATATCGGTTTCCGAGCGAACGGACGCGATCAAAGAGTTTACGGTGTCTTGGTTACTGCTTCGCGCCATTTTTTCCTCGGCGGTAAATGAGAATACCCCCCAGCAGATAAGTGATTATCTTCCCGCGAGATTCCAAATGCAACATTCCTCATCTTGGGGGTGTTGTGTTGTGGTAAAACACACGTATTTTTAATGCGTTAGATGTTTTAACATGGTTGTACAATTGAAATCCATGAAACGGCTTTTGCCTTAATTTTGAAAGTAGATGGTTATGAACGATGCAACAGACGCCTATGGCGGGGCTGCCGATAGACGCGAAGAAAGTCGCCGCGTCGTCGTGATCAAACCCTCTGGCGAAGAGCACCGCGCAGGCGCGGAGCGCCGCGCCGCCGATGACCGGCGGGGCTTTCACGCCAATCTTTCCATCAGCGATGAAAGCGCCATTCAGGACATAATTTTGTGGCTGGACAAAAATGCCGGTGACGGCTGGCTGGTCGGCCCCAACGAGAATGAACCCCGCGAAAGCGACGTGACGTGCCGCGTCCGCTTTGAAACAAAAGAGATGTTGGATACCTTCACCAAATGGCTGAACGATATCTAAGTTAATTTAGCCTTGAAGAATTCCACGGTCCGCTTCCACGCCAACTTAGCAGCCGCCTCGTCATAGCGCGGCGTCGTATCGTTGTGGAAACCGTGGTTGGCGTCCGCGTAAATATGCGCGCTATATTCCTTGCCGTTCTGTTTTAAGGCGGCTTCGTAGGCGGGCCAGCCTCCATTAATGCGCTTGTCCAACGCGCCGTAATGCAGCAGCAGCGGCGCTTTGATTTTTGGCACATCCTCGGCCTTTGGTTGGCGACCGTAGAACGGCACGGCGGCGGCAAGGTCTGGGAACTTGACCGCCATCGCATTGGCGACCCCGCCGCCGTAACAAAAGCCGACGACCCCGACTTTGCCGTTGGAATTGCTGTCGGCTTTCAAATGTTCAAACGCGGCGAAAAAATCGTTCAACAATTTGCGCTGATCGAGTTTGCGCTGCATCGTGCTGCCGTCTGTATCATTACCGGGATAACCGCCAAGTGGTGTTAATCCATCAGGCGCCAGGGCGGTGAACCCGGCGACGGCAACTCGGCGCGCAACATCGGCGATATAGGGATTGAGGCCACGATTTTCATGAACGACGACGACACCGCCTTTCATTCCGCCTTCCGCCGGACGGACGAGAAGCCCGCGAACGGTTCCGTGCCCACTCGGCGAAGCGTAATCGACCATCTCAGCCTTGATGCGCGGATCATTTTCATCGACTTCTTTGGCGAGGGCGTAATTCGGCGATAGGGATTCTAAAAGCGACGCCGCGGTCAACCCGCCGACGGCGAACTTCGCTGCCTTGTCGAGAAATTTCCGGCGGTCGATTTGGCCATGCACATAGCGGTCAAAAAGGTTCAATAAATCCTGATCAAAATCTTTTGCTGTTTTACGTTTCATGAGTTTGTTTCCCTAATTTAAATTTCCCTGACGCGGACAGGTTATATCGTATCGGCTGACAAGCCGAGTCCTTTCGATTTCAAATTATCGTGAGGGATTTCGGGTTGCCTGAATTCAGGCTCCAAGGTGACGCCGCCGGCGGTGGCGGGTTTGGCGTCGGCCATGAAAAACACCATGCGCGCCCATTCCGGGCCGGGGTTATGCCATGCATGGATGGTGCCGCGCTGGACCACCACATCGCCGGGCGCCAGATCGACAAATTTGCCGCCGTCCAATTCCAGTTTCACTATTCCCGACAAAACAACGCCGTAATCCAAGGAATTGGTCCGGTGCAGGGGCGATGCGTTACCC
>JABMOP010000095.1 GCA_013204125.1 Rhodospirillales bacterium
AATCCCGCGCGTCTACCAGTTCCGCCACGCCCGCCTTTCGCGCTTTGGGTTGGGCCGGGATCATACCTATGGGTTTCGCCGGGTCAACCGTTTGCCATGCTTTGGCGAACCGGCTAACTAATCCGCCCGGTTATTGGAACATTGATGTGAGGCCCAATAAGATGCTGCGGCGCTTGTACGATTGGACTTTAGAGCTGGCCAAGCACCCACAAGCGCTTTGGGCGCTGGCGCTGATTTCATTTATTGAAAGTTCTATATTTCCGATCCCGCCCGATATCATTTTGATCCCGATGGTTTTGGCGGCGCGTGACCGGGCCTGGGTGATCGCCGGGGTTTGCACCCTTGCCTCGGTCATTGGCGGCATGCTCGGCTACGGCATCGGCGCCTTTATGTTTGAACAGATCGGCCGCCCGATATTGGATTTCTATCATTACGCACCCAAGTTCGATCAGTTTCGGGAAGCCTATAACCAATGGGGGGCGTGGGCGGTGTTTACGGCAGGGGTTACGCCTTTCCCCTATAAAATCATCACCATATTAAGCGGTGTCACCGGACTGGATCCGGTCGTCTTTACAATTTCGTCGGTGTTGGCGCGCGGCATGCGGTTTTTCCTGGTGGCGGCGCTCCTCTGGAAATTTGGCGATCCGATCCGCCGTTTTATCGAAAAGCGTCTCGGCCTCTTGTTCGTGCTTTTTGTGGTTACCCTGTTCGGCGGTTTTCTATTGGTGAAGGTCGTGTTCTAGGCCATAAGGGAAACTATGAACGCCCTATTTCTCAGCCCCAAAACCGTCATGGCGGTTTTACTCATTGCTGCTGCCGGGCCTTTAGCAATAGCTCTCGGCGCTCAATATATCGGCGGGTTGGAGCCTTGCGTGCTTTGTAAGTATCAGCGCATTCCCTATTGGACGGTGGCCGCAATGGCGATTACAGGCTACCTGATTGACGCCACCGATCGGCGCGGAATTTTGTATCTGGCGGCGCTCATATTCTTGGCGGGCACGGCGCTCGCTTTCTATCACGTCGGCGTCGAACAACATTGGTGGATCTCTGCCGCGAGGTGCGGTGCCACCGAAACCCTGCCCGCAAATTTCGAGGCTTTTCGAGCAAGCCCGCTCAAACCTTTGGCCAAATCCTGCGATGATATTGACTGGACCCTGTTCGGGCTGTCATTCACCGTCTACAATACTGCGGTGTCATTGTTCCTGACGGTTGCCTGCGTTTTTGCAGCCGGGCGGGTCGCTGAGAAGAAAGCCGGATGAATAAAATTAAATCCAGATTGGGACGCCTGCCGGGCGATCCGCCGAAAGAGCGCATGATCGAGAGTATGATCCGCGTCGATCAGGCCGGAGAATACGGCGCCAAGCGCATCTATGCGGGGCAGCTTGCCGTGCTTGGCGAGAGCGATGATGGCCCACTGCTACGCGAAATGGCGGAAACCGAAGATCGGCATTTGGAAAAATTTAACCAAATGATGGTCGCGCGCGGCGTCCGCCCGACGATCTTACAACCCCTGTGGTATGTGGCGGGATTTGCGCTCGGCGCCGGATCGGCGCTTTTGGGGCGCGAAGCGGCAATGGCTTGCACCGTCGCCGTCGAAGAAGTCATCGAAGAGCATTACCGCGACCAATCGGCGCAATTGGGTGAGGATGAGGGCGAGCTGAAATCAACCATCGACGAGTTCCGGGCCGAAGAAATTGCCCATAAAGAAAGCGCCCTCGAAGCCGGCGCCACTGCGGCGCCCGCGTATCCGGTGATATCGGCAGCGGTCAAGACGGGCTCGCGCCTCGCCATTTGGCTGTCCGAGCGGATTTAGTGGTTAGTTCCCCCAAGTGAGCATCAATCCTGTGCTGCGTCTGTCTCCGCTCTTGCGCGCCTCCTTTTGGATGGTCGGCACGCTGGTATCCTTTTCCGCCATGGCCGTCGCCGGGCGCGAACTGTCCGATACCATGAGTATCTTCGAGATCCTTTTTTTCAGGGCCTTGGTAGCGATGGTTATCGTGTCTGCCCTGATCCCGAAGCAGGGATGGGGCTCGCTGCGCACGAGCCATATGTCGATCCATGTGATCCGAAATACAATACATTTCGCCGCTCAATTCGGATGGTTCTTAGGTATCTCGCTCCTTCCTCTGGCGACGGTTTTTGCCCTCGAATACACACTCCCCATCTGGAGTGCGATTCTTGCCGTTATTTTCTTGGGCGAAAAAATGAACCGAGGCCGTATTATCGCCATCGTTTGCGGGTTCGCAGGCGTGCTGATAATCCTGCGCCCCGGCGCCGAAGCCATAAACATTGCGTCGCTGGCGGTTCTCGCGGCGGCATTCGGATACGCGACATCCTACATTACGACCAAGAAATTATCTGCTTTCGATACGCCCATATCCATCGTGTTCTACATGAATCTTATGCAGCTTCCATTGGGGCTGGTGCCGGCGCTGTTCGACTGGGCCGTGCCTACGCTTGGCGACATTCCATGGATATTTCTGGTCGGCGTATCTGGACTGACGGCACATTACACCATGACGCGGGCCTTTTTGCTGGCCGATACGATGCTGGTGGTGCCGCTGGATTACATGCGGCTTCCACTGATCGCGCTGGTTGGGTTTTTGCTCTACGCGGAAACGGTCGATATCGCGCTTTTGATTGGCGCGGTCGTTATTTTCGCCGGCAATTTCTATAATATCCGACTGGAATCGCGCGCCGCCAAAAATAAAGAATAGGCCAAGCCGTCAAAGTTGGCTGAGTATGGTCTCGGCGCTGGAAATGTCGAAGGCGCCCGGCTCTTCAATATTTAATGTTTTAACGATGCCGTCTTCGGCCACCATTGAGAATCGCCGGCAGCGGGTGCCGAGGCCGGGTCCGGATGCATCGAAGTCCAATCCCATCGCCGCCGCGAATTCTGCATTGCCGTCGGCCATCATCATAACCTTGTCGCCGACCTTTTGATGGTCGCCCCAGGCGCTCATGACGAAGGGGTCGTTGACTGAAACACAAATAATGGCATCGACGCCCTTGGCGCGGATGGCGTCCGCGTTTTGCACGAATCCCGGGAGATGCTTCGCCGAACAGGTCGGCGTAAATGCGCCGGGCACCGCGAACATCACGACGGTTTTCCCCTTGAAAAGATCGCCGGTGCTGGTTTGTTGAACACCGCTACTGTCTTTGAAGCGCAGCGTGGCTGCCGGAATACTATCCCCAACGCTTATAGTCATGAGAAACCCCTTTTTAAGCAATATTTTATAATTATTCCAATTGGCGGTTCCCAATTGGTGCGCCGTTATACGCACCTAACTTAGAAGTAGCAAATTAGAATTGATCCAAATTGGGACAAAAAAATTGAGGGTATTTCTAATATTCAGGGTTTTCTTAAGCGGCCGATCCGGCCTTTTATTTGCGGATTACGATCTTGTTGGCCGAAGCCTCTTCGAATGCACCGAGGACCGCGCCCGGCGTTAAGAGTTCCGGCAGGACTATGCCGGTCACATTGCCCGGTCCATAGACGGCGTTAAACGGAATACCGAAGCGATTGAAGCTATTCAAATAATCCGTGATTTTAGGATCGGGCCGGGTCCAATCGCCCTGCATGGCGACGATTTGATCGCTGTTCAAAATTTTGAACACTTCGCCGCGATTGAGAACCGCGCCTTTGTTGACGAGGCAGGTGATGCACCATTCGGCGGTAATATCGACAAACACGGTTTTGCCTTGGGCGACGAAGCTGGGGATCGCGGCGGCATCGAACGGCCGCCAAAATCCGGCCTTGGTGATATCTTGGGTGCTGACGGCGACGGGTTTCAATTGGTAGGGTGTCGCAAATGCAGCAAGAACGAGCACCGCGATGCCGGCGGACGCGGCCTGCCGCCATGATTTACCAACACGCGGGCGGCCAAACAAGAGCGCCCCGATACCGATCATCGTGGCACCGACAATGGCCGCTGCTTCAAAATTCAACTGAGCCGCCAATACCGATAAAAGCCAAAGTGCCGTAGCAAAGAGCGCCAGACCGAGGATTTGCTTCAAGCGGATCATCCAGCGTCCCGGTTTGGGAAATTTGGATGCCAGTCCCGGCGCCAGGGCGATCAAAATAAAGGGCAGCGCCATGCCGAGCCCAAGCGCCGCGAACACCGCATAAATATCGAAAATGCTCCCGGCCAACGCAAAGCCGATGGCGGTTCCCAAAAACGGAGCCGAGCATGGCGTCGCCAATATTGTAGCAAAAGCGCCGGTGGCGAAATTGCCGCTGAAACTTTGGTGATTGGGGTCTCTATCTTCGCCCCCGCCCCGCGCCGCAATATTTCCAACAAAGGACGGCAGACGGAATTCAAACAGCCCCCATAAATTATAGGCAAACAGGGTAACGATGATAGTTAGCCCGACGATGAACCACGGATGCTGGAACTGGATGCCCCAACCAACCGCCGCGCCTGCCTGTTTCAACCCAACTAGCGCGCTGGCGATCACCAGGAAAGAAATAAAAATGCCGAGCGAAGAGGCAACGAAGCTGCGGCGCACGGTGCGCTTCTCTGCGCCGCCGTGAGAGACAAAGCTCAAGACTTTAAGGGATAGCACCGGCAACACGCACGGCATCAAGTTGAGGATCAACCCGCCGAGCACGGCCAGCGCCAAAATGATCGGCAACGAGAGGGCAAGTCCGGTGCCGGTGGGGCTCTCCGCTAATCCTCTGGTTACCGTTAGCCGGCGTTCGGCCGAACGGTTGCCATCGGTCAAGGTAAGGGTGACGCTAGCGCTCTCAATTTTTGCATCTTCTTCAACACTTACCGGCACCAGGAGAACTGCGTTCTTGCCGTCCTTGGACAGCCGTATCGTGGGCGGTGAGAAAAAGATCGATTCCGGGCCTTCCAGAAAAAGGTCCGGTTTTTGGAACGGTATCGTGCTTTTTGCGGCGATACGCAGCACGCCATTCTTTATGTTCTTACCGGCGCTGTGCAGCGCCCCTGCGGTTTCAATCGCCGCGATGGTGAGACCGTGACCGGACCCATTACCCGGCACCAGGGCGGTGTATTTATTGATTAGGTGAAAATTGGAAGTCGGCTCGCTGGATGCACGATCCAAGTCCAGCGATATCTTGGCCGAATAGGGGATGCAAACATCATCACAGGCCAGATAATTGAGCTTCGCGCGGAGAAGGAGCGGCTTTCCAGGTTCGGTCAATTCGGCGGTGATCGGAAACACCACTTCCTTTTTGTAGCCCATGGTTTGCAGGCCTAGGACTTCAAAGCGTGTCGGCGCTGGCCACAAGAACGTGGTTTTTTTCAGGTTGGATGATTGCGTCCAGTCCAAATTAGGCGGGAAGCCCGCATCGCCTGGGTCGCGCCAGTAAATTTTCCAATTGTCTTTCAGCTTGAATTGCAGTCCGAGCCGGACCGTCTTGCCCGCGCCGACCCCGTCGCTGGCCGAGACCAGGCGGACCGAAGTTTGCGCGGTCTTAATCCACGGAGATGCCCCAGAATCGGGAGGCGCAGCAAGGCTGGGCATGGAGGCCCCGATCAGGTACCCGGCGGCGGCAATGGCTAACCCGGCAAGATATAATTTTCGTGTCATGCTTACTTTCGTGGTTTCAATTTATTGGAATGTTAAGGACTTCCGACGCCCAATAATCCGCCTGTTATTGTTATTTATATAGATCGTTAGCATGTGAAAGGAATTAAAGTCTGCGCGAGTTCACGCGAACTTTACCATTTTCGTGTAAAACGGGACGGTTTCCGCGAATTATTAGGCTCCTGCCAGCCGTTATTTCGCGCCATTACTTCCAAATGCGGCGAGCTTGTGCGACAATTATACCTCTAAACGCATCGGCCTTGGCGGGTGCGGCGACGGCCTAGTAAAATGTCTAATTTTATTGAGTGAGGCACCATGCCGGACGAAACAGTAACCGACCCTTATTTCACCGGTCAGCTTTTGATTGCGATGCCTGGCATGCGCGACGAACGGTTCGCCCATACGGTCATTTACATGTGCGCTCATAGCGAAGAAGGCGCCATGGGGCTGGTCCTTAACCAAGTCCTCGATTCGCTCTCATTTGACGAATTGATGAGCCAGTTGGGTGTCAGCGAAGAAAAAAGCAAAGTGGACATCCCCGTTCATTTCGGCGGCCCGGTTGAAGCCGGCCGCGGCTTTGTCCTACATACCAACGATTTCAATCAAGATGCGACGCTCGTCGTCGATGATGAAATAGCGCTCACGGCGACGGTCGATATCTTGAAAGCCATAGCCGGCGGCTATGGCCCCCGGCGCAGCCTCTTGGCGCTCGGCTATGCCGGTTGGGGGCCGGGCCAATTGGATCAGGAAATCCGCGCCAATGGCTGGTTGCAGGTCCCGGCGGATTCGGAAATCATTTTTGATAGCGATTTTGAAACCAAATGGGAACGCTCGATCGGCGTGCTCGGCGTTGATCCGCGTATGCTGTCCGGCGAAGCCGGCCACGCCTGAGAACCAGTTTCTTGAAGGAGACCCGTCGCCGGTTATCCGCCGGCCAATTGGCCTTTGCGGTACTTTGATTCCGACCAAATCAGAATAACAGCGACGATCAGACCGGCGATATTTATTTCGATTGCGCCGATAAATGCGCCCAACGGCAAGATCAGAGACAATCCGGACACAACGAAGGCAATTCGCATCCAAACGGCGACGGGCCGAACCCAAAATCCGATAATGCCGATGGAAACCAGCCAACAGGCCATCAAGGCGCCGGCGAAATCTGCCAGAATGAAGAACGGATCGCCGTTCATCAAAAGGGTAGGCGATGCTACAAAAGCAAAGGGAATGACGAAGGCGAGCCAGCCGAAGCGCATGGCGGCGACGGCGGTTTTCATGGGATCGGAGCCGGTCAGGGTGGCCGCTGTAAAAGCGCCGATGGCGACCGGCGGCGTAATCATCGACATCATGCCGAAATATAGAATAAACAGATGGGCGGCCATGTCATTGATGCCGACTTCGATCAGCGCCGGGGCAACCAGGGTCGCCAATAGAACATAGACACCGATGGTCGGCATGCCCATGCCGAGAATGATGCACACCACCGCCGCCATCATTAAGAGGGGGATCAAATGGCCGCCGGCGATCTGCACCATCGCCAAGGTCAGCGCGAAGCCGAGCCCGGATATGTTCAAAACACCGATAACAATGCCGGCGGCGGCGCCGATCATGAATATATCAAGCACGCCCAAACCGGTGCCGCGCATGGCCATCAATAAGTCCTTGAAGCTGAGCCGTTTGCCCTGATAGCCGATGACGACGCCGGAGATCGTGACCACCGCAGCGGCCATGAGCGCCGAAGTCTCCGCCGAACGATTGAGCCAGAAAAGCGCGTAGATCAGAACCGCGAAGGGCAGCGGGAAATACCAACCCTGCTTGAGAACCGGTCCTGCTTTGGGAATTCTAGATTCTTCGATGCGCGTGATGCCGCTTCTGGCGGCTTCCAGATCGGCCTGGATGAAAAGGGCGACGTAATAAAGTATCGCCGGAATGAGCGCGGCGATGACGA
>JABMOP010000096.1 GCA_013204125.1 Rhodospirillales bacterium
GGCTTAGACGGTAAAATATCAAGGCGTGGTAGCCTGGATAGCATAAAAATACTTCCAATCTTGAACGCGCTGCAGGATCGCGTGCCATATAAGAGTCAATATCTTCGACAAGTCGCTTGAAAAATGTAGGTGTCATTGTGCTAGTATCCGCAACCACATTGCTCCAGGTTCAAAGTCGCCGAACCCGAGAGGTGGGTTCGGGCCTAAATAGCCGTTCCCATCTTGAAGGAAGGCGACAATAATATAACTTACTATTTAGGTCAATTAATTTGGGTATCAACCTTGATAAGCATCAATTATACCCTACGAATTTGATTGGTCAATTGGGCCATAAGAAGCAATCTAAACTTTTATAACTACAAAAAAGCCAGGAAAATATGCCAGAAGTCATCTTCAATGGGCCTGATGGCCGGCTCGAAGGCCGCTATCATAAAGCCAAAAACTCCGACGCCCCTATTGCGATTGTGCTGCATCCGAACCCGCTGCATGGCGGAAATATGAATAATCGGGTGGTTTTCACCCTTTATAATAACTTTGTTGAACACGGATTTTCGGTCCTGCGCTTCAATTTTCGGGGTGTCGGGCGCTCACAAGGTAAATTCGACAATGGATATGGCGAGCTCAGCGATGCAGCCTATGCGTTCGATTGGATTCAACAAATGAACCCAAACAGCCCGTTTTGCTGGATTGGCGGCTATTCCTTCGGCGCGCTGATATCCATGCAGTTAATGATGCGAAGGCCTGAAATCGAAGGATTTATCTCCGTATCGCCGCCCGCCGGCACCGAAGATTTCTCGTTCCTCGCGCCCTGCCCGTCTTCGGGATTGCTGATACATGGAGATTCGGACGATCATGTTCCGCTGGATGCGGTTTCAAAGCTGGCCCAAAAACTGCGCACGCAAAAAAATATCAAGATTGATTTCAGTATCATCAAAGACGCTGATCATTTCTATCAGAACAAGGCCGATCACCTGACCAAGGAAGTCTCCCAGTATCTGACGAATTCCTTGGCAGCGCGCGCCGAAACCGCCGCCGAATAACTGCGATAAGACGATTAGGGCTTGAAAAGGCGGCCACCGGTCATCGGGGCCGGCGCGCCGGTGGTCCTTGGGTAGGTAATCGGCTTGCCCATCAAGCTGCGCACCGCAAGGAGGGCGAACGCCTGCGCCTCCAAGGCATCGCCGTCCCAGCCCAATTCTTCGGCGGCGCGCACTGGAGCGCTCAAACTTGCGCCCAAGGCTTCCATGATATAGCGATTTTTGCGCCCGCCGCCGGTAACGATCCATTGGCTGACCGACGCCGGAAAATGCCCTGCGGCGCGAACAATGGATTGGGCCGTGAACATTGATAGGCTGGCAGCCCCATCTTCCAGGTTCAGACCCTCTACGCCGGCTGGGTTAAAATCTTGCCGGTCGAGGGATTTAGGTGGTTTGCGGCCGAAATAAGCGGCACTCATCCATTTTTCAATCAGGGCAGGATCGGGCGTGCCCTTTGCCGCGCACCCGCCGCCTTCATCGAAATCCTTGTTGACCCCCTCTCGCATCCAATCATCAATCAAGGCATTTCCGGGACCGGTATCAAAGGCTAAGAAATCTTCGCCGGTCGCGCTATCGGCATTGCCGCCCAGCCAGGTGACGTTGGCTACCCCGCCGATATTGAGGACCGCCAGCGGATGCTCTTCGGCGGCGCTCAGCACATGATGATAAATTGGTGCGAGCGGCGCGCCTTCACCGCCGGCGGCAACATCTTTGGTGCGAAAATCGGAAACCACGGGGATACCTGTGAGCCGTGCGAGCATCGCCGCATCGCCGATTTGCAGGGTGCGTCCACCATCCGGGTCGTGGAATATGGTGTGTCCATGAAAGCCAATAACATCAATTTCGGCAGCTGCTATGCCGCCCGCTTCCAAACATTTTGCAACCGCATCGGCGTGAAGTTCGGTCATCTGGGCGATAAGAGAATCATCTGCGGCCTTTGCCCGGACCGCCTCAATAAGCCGCGCCCGAAAATCATCTTGATAGAGAAAGCTAATGCGCACTCCGGTGGATTGCGCGGTCTCGCCGTCGGTATCCAATACCGCCGCATCGATGCCATCCATAGAAGTGCCACTCATCAATCCAAGCGCGCGCCTCGTTTTGGGATCACTCATACTTATTATATCCATTGGTGCATCGTTGTACCGGCAACTTGATTGTGCTAAACGAGCCGCCGCTGGGCAAGATGAAATCCGGCACCGGAAAATCACGATTGAAATCGAATGCCTGACTATAAATCAGATTTTGTGCGCACCGTTACCGAGCGCGGGTTCCTGCACCAATGCACCGATTTGGATGCGCTTGATGCGTTGGCATCGGAGCGCGTTGTAACCGCCTATATCGGTTTCGATTGCACGGCTTCCAGCCTGCATGTGGGCAGTCTGTTGCCGATCATGCTGCTGCGCTGGTTACAAAAAACTGGACACAAGCCGATCGTCCTGATGGGCGGCGGCACCACCAAGGACGGCGATCCGTCCGGCAAGGACGAAAGCCGACAAATCTTAAGCGAAGAAAA
>JABMOP010000010.1 GCA_013204125.1 Rhodospirillales bacterium
TGGTCGGCCGCGACAATGTTATGGGCGGCACCGATTGCGGGCTTGGCCCGCGCGTCGGCGAAGGAGAAATCGCCTGGGCGAAACTGGAATCCCTGGCCGAAGGCGCGCGCATCGCCACCAAAAAATTATGGGGCTAGTGTGATGGTATCGAATGGCTAACTTGCCAAGCTTAAGCCTGCATCACGCCGGAATTTGGGTCACCGATTTCGACATGATGGTGGCGTTCTACCGCGCTTTGTTTGGCTTTCACGTTTCCGATGAAGGCACCTATCCGGACGGCGGCCGGGTTATATTCCTGACCATTGATCCGGCGTCGCACCATACCTTTGTCATCGGCGAAGGCCGCCCCGAAGGCGCGCCATCGACCATCAACCAGCTTTCATTCCGCACCGATGGGTTGGCTGCGGTACGCAGCTTCTGGCAAGTGCTGGAAGGAGAGGGCGCGGTGGCACGTAAATACACCCGCTGCCATGGCAATGCCTGGAGTGTCTATTTCTGGGATCCGGAAGATAACCGTATCGAAATTTTCGCCGATACGCCGTGGCATGTGAACCAGCCCTTCGGCGAGCCTATCGATTTCACCTTGGACGATGCGGAAATTATGCGCTTCACAGAGGAATTGGTGAAGAAAGACCCATCCTACCGCCCGTTCGACGATTGGCGCGCCGATACCGCCGCCGCCCTTCGTTCCCGTTGATGCAGGGCTTCGCGCCGCGCCGAATAAATGGCGCCGAAAAAAATAATTGCCGCCCCGACCCAAGTCCAAATATCGGGCTGCTGGCCAAAAAAGAAATATCCGATGGCTGCGACCATCGGCAAACGGATAAATAAAATCGGCGACACCAGGCTCGCTTCGGCAAGAACGAACGAGCGCGATAACGCCCATTGCGCGGCGAAAGAGGCGATCCCAAGCGCAATCAGCCACGGCCAATCGGTGAGGCTCGGCGTTACCCAATTAAACGATGCGACGGCAAGGGCGATCGGCACTTGCAGGGCGAAGCTATAAAATACAATCAACAAGGTTCCATCGGTGCGCGACAATTTGCGCACCAAGGTATCGGAAATGCCGAAGCTAGCCGCCGCCGCCAGCGCGACAATCATGCCGAGGTTAATTTCGACAAAACCCGGTCGTAGAATAACCAGCGCGCCCAAAAATCCGATGCCTATCGCTATCCAACGGTGAAGCCCGACTTTTTCGCTTAATATAAACACCGCGAAAACAACCGTGAACATTGGCAAGGTGAATTGCAGGGCTTGCGAATCTGCCATCGGAATCAACGTGATCGAATAGAACGACAACGAAATGCCCAAATATCCGGCCACATTGCGGATAAGATTGGTCTTGATCTGATGCGTCTTGAAACCCTTAAGGCCTCGGCGCAAAACAAAGGGCAGCAAGATTACGGCGCCCATAAATTGGCGCCAGAAAGTCTGCTCGAAGGCGTCGATTGTTCCTGAAAGGTAGCGGACCAGGCCGACCGATATGGAAAAAAAGACGGCGGCGACGATCATCCAGACGATCCCCTTTGCCGGGGATTGCGTTTGATAGCCGCCGCTGGTCCCACTGGTTTCTATTTTGTCGTCTTCGATCACGATTGGATTTCCCTGCCGATGATCCCTGATTATCCAGGCTCTGCCCGAGCGGGTAAAGCGCGGGCTTATCCTTGACTGACGCGCGGATGTAGTCTTTGCTAATAAACTTGCTGCGTCGAATATAACAAGTCTCAACCCAGGGGGGGCGGCATGACGGAATCTAATATTCAAATGATCGACGGGGCGCATGTGTGGCGCGGCGCCGATCTGGCGGTCACCGAAGATTGGATTATGTCGGTGCCGGATGCGGCCCTTGGTGATTTGGACGCGATCGTCGCCGAAGCGCGCAATTCAGGCGCCGGGCCAGCCGATTTTCAAAACATGGAACCGGAAATCCGCAGCTTGCGTGAGTTGTCCGCATCCCTTCGCCATGAATTGGGCGACGGCTATGGGTTCGCAGTCTTGCGCGGTATCGACGTCGATCGTTATTCGGCGGACGAACTAAAAATCATGTTGCTTGTTCTCGGCCATCATGTGGGACCCCTCAATCCGCAGGTCGGCCACGATATACCGATCGGCGAGGTAACAAATACGGATACGGATGGGCCGAAGAATTTTTACTACCATCTGGGCGGGCCGTTGCCGGCGCATATGGATCCGGTGGATGTGGTCGCGCTGCTGTGCGTGCGCGCGGCCAAGCGCGGCGGCGATAGCGGCATTGTCTCGTCGATGGCGGTGCATAATGAAATTTTGGGCACGCGGCCCGATCTTTTGGAAATTCTTTATCGCGGCTATCCGAACCTCGACCGCCACAAGCTGGACGCCGAGGGAAAGCGCATGTTGAATGGCGATTATTGCCCGGTCTTTGCCGACATCGGCTCCGAGACCGTTTGTTCTTATTTGCCGTCGTCTATTTATATGACCGAAGAATTCGGCTTGGTTGAATTTTCCGAAGCCGAGCGCGAAGCCTTGGATTTTCTTGACGCAACGGCGGCGCGCCCGGATCTGGTTTTAAAAATGTCGATGGAGCCGGGTGATATCCAGCTTCTCAATAACCGGCGCATCCTGCACACCCGCGACGATTATGAAGATTACCCCGAACCCGAACGGCGGCGATTGCTGCTGCGCGTGTGGATGACCATCGACGGTTGGGGAAAATACCCCGCCAATATCCCTCATTCGGACGCCGAAAACCCGACCAAGCCGTCCTAAATGCCGCTAGGCGATATTGCGGGCTTCCATCGCGCGCTGGCGTTCTTCATCCGATAAAAATGGCAGGTGGTGGTCGTCCTTGGATACCGGCGTCACATTGTCGTCGATCAGCGTCCAGGACGCACCTTCGTCTTCGCTGGTGTAAATTTCACCGGTAGCGGTGCCGACAATCAACATCATACCGCCATCCCATTGGTGCATGGTCATGGCTTCGAAGGCGCCGACTACTGGTTTCGGCATACCGTTATCCAGTTCCATCCAGCTATTGCCGGCATCGGTGGAGCGCAGAACGCTGCTTTCGGCGGCGCGCGCCTGATACCAATGGCCCGGGTTTTTGTATGATCCGCCCATGAACAAGGTGTCGTCGCTGGCGGGATGGAAAAACAGGAAATCGGGATAGCCCATGCGGTCGCCGCGCTGGGTCAAATGGTCCCAGTTTTGGCCGCCGTCATTGCTTCGGTACAATCCTTCGCCCGACGCCAAATAGCACAGATCAGGGTTATTGCTGCTCATCAGTAACCGGTGGACATCTCGGTAGGCAATCTCGTCCGGGTCCGAATAGCTGGCAAGCTCAGCCCAGCTTTTGCCGTCATCGGTGGATTTTAGAAGCGCCCCTTGTTCGACCAGCACATACAGCGTTTCGGCATCTGACGGGTGAAACAGGATGTTTTTAACATGCGCAATATGCGGCGGCGGCGGGAAGGTCCATTTGTCGGTGTCCGGAACATCGCGCATGGACTTGACTTCGTTCCAGCTTTCGCCGAGATCGTCGCTGCGGTAAAGCGCCGCCGGCGAGGTGCCGGCAAACAATGTGACGCGATCGCTATTTCGCCGGGCGGCAAGGGAATAGATATGCGGCCTGTCGATGCCATTGATCAAGGCGCGCCAATCGCCGCCTTCGCCATCATCGCTGACCCAGACGCCGCCATCGGCATGGGCGCCGGCAAATAATTTGCCGCTACCCGCCTCATAGACCAGCGATCCGACATGGCGGTCGTTGAGGCTGCGGCCGGTCAATTTCCAAGGGTCTCCCTGGGCGCCGCGTTCTAAGGTGGCAACGCCTTCCAAGGTTGCCGCCAACATCCGCGTCGCCGGCCCGTCGCCATGGGTCTGATTAAGCCCGTTGGGTGATAAATAGGTTGTTTCTTGGGTCATCGTTCATCCTCCGCCATTTCCCGTTATTTAATCACAGATGGGACGAGAAACCCAACCACCGGCCACCGTAATATGTATTAGCCAATTGATTTTGATTATTTTATTTTTGGCCCTTGGTCACAATTATGTCTTGATGTAGCATCCCGACAGTTGAAAAACGTAATCGGGGAGGAGGCAGGCATGTTGTCGGCTGAAGACAACGAAGTTTTATGCCGCATTGGCGCCGGAACGCCGATGGGCGAATTGTTCCGTCAGTTCTGGATGCCCGCCATTCTTTCAAGCGAGTTGGAAGCCGATGGCTCGCCCCGGCGTTTGCGCCTTCTCGGCGAAGATCTGGTGGCTTTTCGCGACAGCGGCGGCAAAGTCGGCATCTTAGACGCCTATTGTCCGCACAAGATGGCGCCGATGTTTTATGGCCGCAATGAAAAATGCGGCCTCACCTGCATCTATCACGGCTGGAAATTCGATGTCGCCGGCGATTGCCTGGAATTGGGCAATGAGCCGGGCGGCGAAGACCACAAGCACAAGGTCAAAATCAGATCCTATCCGGTGCGCGAAATTAGCAATCTGGTATGGATATTCATGGGCGATGAAAATCAGATCGCCGAATTCCCGCATTTGGAATGGGCGCATGTGGACGCCAAACAAAGCCATGTTACGCGTTGGTTGCAACGCACTAACTGGGCGCAGGGATTTGAGGGCGAGATCGATTCGTCGCATATATCGTTCCTACATCGGACCATGAACCAATCTTTACGCGGCGCCGCCGTCGGCACGTCCCTTGCACCCGCCGGTATTTGGGATGACGCGCCCGAACTGACGCTCAGGGAAACCGATTACGGATTTGTCTATGGCGCGCGGCGTCGGGCCGACGAAAACACATATTACTGGCGCATGACCCAATGCATGTTTCCCATCTTCAATCAGATCGCCAACGACGTATTTCCCCGTTCCGGTCGGTGTTGGGTGCCGGTGGATGATTACAACGTCATGGCCTTCAGTTATGTCTACAACGCCGATGGGCCGATTACGGAAAAGGAGGCTGAAACCCTCGAAGCCGGTGCCGGCTTTCCGCCGCTCCGGGATTATGGACCAACCGAATTGGACGATGGCTATGTGATCGACACCTTCATTTCCAAGAATGTGCGCGGCAACGATTATTTGATCGACCGCGATGTTCAGTCCGAAGGGAGCTATAGCGGCATCTACGGTCTTACCAATCAGGACCGTGCGTTGCAGGAAAATATGAAAAGCGGCTTTGGCCTTGGTCCTGGAAAAATCGTCGATCGATCCAGCGAATATTTGATGACCGCAGATGTGCCGGTAATCACGTTTCGGAAAATGATTATTAAGATGGCGAAGGATTTGGCGGAGAAGGGCATCCGCCCAGCGGCTTCGATGGATGGCAGCCTTTATAACGTCCGCGCCATTAGCGCCATTACTGACATCGAAACTTTCGACGAATTGCTCGAAGTGTATGGCGATGAATGCCGGGGCATCGTCACCCCGGCAATGGCCGCCGAATAGTTGAAATAAAACATGGACGCACCGGAACAAATCCAACAGACGCCCTACGCAATGATTGGCGAAGAAAATCTGCGCCGCTTGGTGGATTGCTTTTACGACATCATGGACAAAAATCCCGATGCCGCCGATATCCGCGCCATGCATAAGGCTGATTTGAGTCCGGTGCGGGGTGCCTTGTTCGAATTCTTAAGTGGATGGCTGGGCGGCCCGGCGCTTTATTCGGAGCGTACCGGCACAATTTGTCTAAGCGAGCCGCATGCGGCGTTCGAAATCGGCGAAGCGGCGCGCGATCAATGGATGCTTTGTATGCGCCAAGCCATGATCGATGCAGAACTTCCAGAAGGCGTCATAGAAATGATCGATCAGCCTCTTTTCATGCTTGCCGATTTTGTGCGGAATTCGTGATGAACCTTTATCTCATCCTCCACGCCGAAGCCGAGCCGCAAACGCCGCCGGAACAGGACGCGGCAAGATTGCTGGTCGAACAAGGCCATAACGATATCCAACGTGTTGGAGCTTTCGCTACCGCCGCCAAGCCCAATCAAGTGGGCGCTATCTATCATGCGCAAACGACGCGCGCGCTCGAAACCGCCGAAGGATTTGCTAAGTTTTATCGTTCATCCGAAGGCGTGATCGAAGCCGATGGCTTGCTGGCCGATGACCATATTGGTCACTGGCTGACGCTGATAAACGAGTCCTCGGAAGATTTGATGATCGTCGGCCATATGCTCAATCTCAAGCGTATTGCCGGTGAATTGATAGCCGGCGATGCGTCGGCGCATCCGGTGCGTTTCAAACGCGGCGGCGTTGCCTGTTTAGAACGTAGCGATGACGGCGTCTGGGGCGTTGCCTGGATGATTAACCCGGACATGGTTTAGGGCATCTAAAGCTTAATGGTGCCGACGCCGTCCTTGGTCTCGATTTTCGTTCCATAAAATTCCGACAAAGCTTGCGTGCGGCGCAGCACTTTTTCCGCCATATCGCCTTTAGCGATCACCGGGCGGCCCCGTTGGGAGCGCGGCAATTGATAGCCTAAATCCAGCGGATAAAGCTCGACCGCGTCCAGGGTTCCTCCGGCAAAGCGGCAAACCGAGAATATGGAGTGCCAATAATTGGCGTGAGCGCCGAAGCCTTTCTTACCGTCATCGGAACGGGCGTCGAGGAAATCTGCCGGCGTCGCGTCATGGCCTAGGCCGAAGCGCCCGAAACTTTCGACCGGAACAGAAGTCACGGTGTCGTTCTGGAAAATGAAATTACCGAGAGAGTAGAAGATCGGCTTGCCCGCATGAATTTCGACGCCCAGCGAAATGTGCGGGCCGTGGCAGACGACGATATCAACTCCTGCATCGATGGCCCGGTGGGCGATATCGCGGGCAAAATCGGCCAGTTCTTCCATATCCGCGCCGTTTTCGGCTTTATCGCCGCCGCGCCCGCCGAACGCATGACAATGGAGCGAAAACACCACCCAATCGGCTTGGCGGCGGGCTTCGTTGATCCAACGCAGATTGCCGGCCATGTCCGCCTCGTTGGCTTTTGTATCGACCGCATATTTATCGCCGCCGACAAAATTTTTGCCGAGAAAAGTGAGTTTTGATGCCGAGGCGCCGCCGATTTCCGCTTTCGAAAAGAAGCCTTGGGAGCGGCGCAGGCGTTCGCGGTCAAAGCCAAGCCCCTGGTCGATTTGGACCAATTGATCAAACGCGTCGCCAGGCAAAGTGTAGGTTTCATCGAAACCGATGATATTCACCCCTGGGCGGCCTTTAAGATCAGGCCCATGCGTCGATGCCCGGTTCCAGGGTTTAAAAAATGAATTGGCCGATATAAGCGCGACGCGCCCGCCCGGTGTATCCAAATATCCAGGTTTTTGCGCCGCTGTCAGATGCGCGCCGGAGCCGCTATGGACAAGCCCCGCAGCTTCGACATGGGCGAGGCTGGCAAGCAATCCGTCCTGGCCGAAATCGGTAACGTGGTTGTTGGCGGTCGATACCATATTGACGCCGATCCATTTGAGGTCTTCCAGCAATTCGGGCTGGATGGTCATCGGCGTGCCTTCGGTCGGGTCTTGGGTTCCGTCCGAAGGGCTGCGCACCGTGCCTTCTAAATTGGTAAAGGCGGCGTCGCTGCCGTCCAAGATTTCCTTGATGGCGAGATATCTTTCCTCGGTGAAGGGTGCGAGGCGGCGGCTCAACATGGTATCGCCGGTGAGCGCGATGGAAAAATCACCTTTTTCTGAATCGTAAATCATGGTCCCCCCAAAAAGCTGTTTCCGGCCGGATGATATTATTTTATATTTCCGATCATAGCGCCTAATCGGCAGGAGGCAATTCCGAGAGGGCCAGCCGGGTTCCGCTAATGGCTAAGCGCAAAATCCACTTGGGACAGCACGTCTTCGGGGGTGAAGGGTTTTGCAATTGTCGCAACGGCGCCCAATTTATCGGCCATGCTCAATAAATCCTGATTGCCGATGCGCCCGCCGCCGGAAATGGCGATTATTGGCAATCCGGGATAGCTTTTGTGCAATTCCCGAATCGTTTCGATGCCTTCTTTTTCCGGCATAATCAAATCGGTGATGACCAGATCGAACGGCGTTTGGTGCTGTTTTTCCAAGCCTCCAATGCCATTGAGCGCCTGCGCAACCTGATGACCCGCGTCCTTCAAAATCAATTCGAGGGTAATGCGGACCAGTTCTTCGTCATCAATAACTAAAATATTCGCCACGTTTAAAATATCCTTATTTCTTTAAATATTCACGCCGGGGATGCCGACAGCTGAGGTTCCATCGGCACGCTTTGGGGGACCCTTGGAATATAAACGATGAACGTGCTGCCCCTACCCAGCCCGCTCTCTACCTGAATTGTACCGCCATGACCGACTGCAAAATCCGCCCGTCCGGCAGCGACTTCATTTTTGGGATTGAAAAATTTGCCTTCGGCGGTGAAGGGCGTGCGCAGTTCCACGTCCAACCCGGCGTCTTTGTAATAACCTTGCCATTTGGCCGCGTCGTAGCCGGCAAATTGAAACTGGTGGTCCCATAGCAGTTGAAAGACTACTTTTTCCGCGGCCATAGCAGATACAGTACCGGCCATCCAGATAAGGATTGCCAGGCTCATACGCCGGAAAAAGCCGCTCATAAATGCCAAATTTAGCATACCCATTATTAGAATGATTATAAGTATTATTCGAAACAATAATATGGCGCATTTTGCCTGAGAATCCATGCACGAAGGGTAAATTGGGCCTGCTCGATATTATCCGCCGGCGCTGGCCTTAAAATCATAGATTGGGGCTGAGGAGTTTTTCCACCGATTGGCCGATGGCCAAGATATTTTTGTCGGCCATGTTTTCGCCCATCAGCGTGAAACCCACCGGTGCGTCGTTCGGCTGGTGGCACGGGATTGTAAGGGCGCAGCGGTCCAACAAATTGGCGATGCTGGCGTTGCGAATGACGATGATATAAGGATCGTGAAGCGCCTTATCGTCAGTCAGAAACTCTTCGATCGGCGGCGCCGTGACGGCCAGGGTCGGCATGATGATGGCGTCATAATGGCGGGTGATTTTTCTCGCCCGTTCGATTAAATCATTTCGAAATTGAAGCACGTCGTAATAATCCGCGCCGCTCATGCCGCTGCCGGCGATAAGCCGCTCGGTGATCCGGGGGTCCATCTGGTCGGCTGAATGCTCCAGCCGTTCGCGGTGGATGGCGTAACCTTCGACCATCGATGGGAAACGGACGCGCCCGACCGTCGCCAA
>JABMOP010000097.1 GCA_013204125.1 Rhodospirillales bacterium
ATCTTGGACATGGGAATATGGAAACGACGAGGCGGGTCTACGCCCGTTTTTCCCCGGACTATCTGCGGCAGGCGGCGAGGAGCTTGGAACTGTGACACAGTGCTCTTTGGTCCGCGCCGGACCAGCGCCATCCCACGACCCAGAACGAGACGTGGCCAGACGACGAACAACGGCAAGCAGATAGCGCCATGTGTCATGCCATGAGGCCGGGGGCAGCGCGTTCACATCGCAGGGGTCACTGGTTCGAGTCCAGTATCGCCCACCATCTCTTATTTGATGCCGTTTGTTTTGTGATGACTTAGGTCCGCTTTAATCGGGGCAGGCATTGGATGGGCACATCGGCATGCTTTTGAAAGATGACGCCTGGGCATTGCCTTGAAACTTCGCAGCGTTCATCATTCAGGTATCGCGGGCGCGTCACATGACATTGGAGATTTTGATATGAACACCCCCCAATCGGGCATTCTCGCGCCGGTTCCGGGCCACGCCAGATACCTTGAATTTGGCGCCGTTCCCGATGCCGATCCGGTTCCTGTACTGCGCGCGCTCGCGTCCCGCCAAGCCGATGATGAACTGGTTGTCGGCATCGGTCCTGGTCTGGTTGGCGGATTGGGGCGGTCGATCGAAGGGCTCCGCCCGCTCCCCAGCCTCAGTGGTCCGGGATGTGATATCCCATCGACACAGGCCGATCTCTGGTGCTGGGTTCGCGGCAGCGACCGGGGCCGTATCTTTCATGCGGCGCATGCGGTCGAGCTTATGCTTGAGCCGGCGTTTCGGTGCGACAGAATGGTTGACGGATTCAAGTATGATCGCGGGCTCGATCTGACGGGCTATGAGGACGGCACCGAAAATCCCGAAGGTGACAAGGCGCTCAAAGCGGCGATTGTTGACGGCGGTGGTCCCGGGCTAGACGGCTCCAGTTTCGTCGCAACGCAGAAATGGGTGCATGATCTCGATTATTTTGCGGCCTTACCCCAGGATGAGCGCGACAATATCATCGGCCGGCGCATCAGTGACAACGAGGAACTCGCCGACGCCCCGGCATCGGCGCATGTCAAACGGACCGAACAGGAAAGTTTCGATCCGGCGGCCTTCGTCCTGCGCCGTTCCATGCCGTGGGCGGATTCCTGCGGAGAAGGCTTGATGTTCGTCGCCTTCGGGAAGTCCTTCGATGCCTTTGAAGTCCAATTGCGGCGGATGACCGGCCAGGAAGATAATGTCGTCGATGGAATGTTCCGGTTTAGCCGCCCGGTCAGCGGAAGCTATTTTTGGTGTCCGCCGGTTTCAGACGGACATCTGGTCCTATCGGCCATCGGTATCTGAGTTCGCGCCGGCCACACGCCGGCGGTAGCGGCCTTTCCCAATTGGACGAGTTGGGGGAAAGGCCGCCGCCGTTGCCGGCTATTTACCCATGCGTTTGGCGATCCCATCACCACAGGCCGGGTCCGCCTTGCGGAAGTAACCCAATTGGCGCTCGACGATGCCGTCGGGTACGCCGGCCATGGCGCCGGCGATGGTGTCCATCAGACGATCCTGTTCGTCCGATGGCATGATGCGGAACAAATCGCCGGCTTGGGTGAAGTCGTCATTGCCGTCACGGTGGTCGTAACGGTCGGCGATGTCACCTACGCTCAAGGGCGGCTCCTTATAGGAAGCATCTTCCACCGGCCCGTCCATGCTGTTGGGCTGATAGTTGACCGCGCCGCCATTGTTGCCGTCAAAGCGCATGGCACCGTCCCGCTGATAGTTATGGACCGGGCAGCGGGCGGCGTTCACCGGCAGGTGCTGGTGGTTGGCGCCGACGCGGTAACGCTGGGCGTCGCCATAGGAAAGGATGCGCATTTGCAACATCTTGTCCGGGCTGTGGCCGATGCCGGGTACGACATTGGCCGGGGTGAAGGCGGCTTGTTCCACTTCCGCGAAATAGTTTTCGGGGTTGCGGTTCAGCTCCATCGTGCCGATTTCAATCAGCGGAAACGCGCCGTGCGGCCACACCTTGGTCAGGTCGAACGGATTATAGTCGGTCTGTTCCGCCTCGGCCTCGGTCATGATCTGGACCTTCAACTTCCAGCGCGGGAAATCGCCGTTATCGATGGCTTCGACCAGATCGCGCTGGTGGCTTTCCCGATCTTCGCCGATGATCTTGGCGACGTCATCGTTGCTGTTGGTTTTCTGGCCCTGTTCCGTCTTGAAATGGAACTTGACCCAGAAGCGCTCGCCTTCGGCATTGATCAGGCTGTAAGTGTGCGACCCATAGCCGTTCATGTGCCGGAAGCTGGTGGGCTGGCCCCGGTCCGACATCAAGATGGTGACCTGATGCAGGGCTTCCGGGGCATGGGACCAGAAATCCCACTGCATGGTTGCGTCCCTGAGGTTGGTGCGCGGGTCGCGTTTCTGTGAATGGATGAAATCCATGAACTTATACGGGTCGCGGACGAAGAACACCGGCGTATTGTTGCCGACGAGGTCCCAGTTGCCCTCTTCCGTATAGAACTTCATGGCGAAACCGCGCACGTCGCGCTCGGCGTCGGCCGCGCCCTTCTCGCCGGCGACGGTGGAAAAGCGCACGAAACACTCGGTTTCCTTGCCGACCTCGAACACTTTCGCCTTGGTGTACTTGGTGATGTCGCCGGTGATGGTCAGCTTGCCATAGGCGCCGGAGCCCTTGGCGTGGACGATACGTTCGGGAATGCGCTCACGGTTGAAATGGGCGTGTTTCTCGAACAATTGCCAATCCTGGGCCAATAAGGGGCCGCGCGGTCCGGCGGTCAGGCTGTTCTGGTTATCACCGACGGGGCTTCCGTTGGCGGTTGTCATAATTGGGCATTTACTCATGGTACGATCTCCTTCGCTTGGGCTTGATCTATCAGTACAAAATTTCGACGATGATGAGGGACATGGCTATTTCCTTCCCTTAACCTTGGTTTCTGCGATCTTCGATACAAAGAAGGTAGGGATTTCCTTTAAAGTTGTAAAACGATATAAAAAAGTTATATTATTCGGTTTTTCCGAATTATAGAAAGCCCATGCCATGAAACTCCTGCCCAGCCTCAAACAGCTGGAATACCTTTCCGCCCTTGCCGAATTGCAGCATTTCGGCAAGGCGTCTGATCTTTGTAACGTCACCCCATCGACATTGAGCGCCGGAATTCGTGACCTCGAAGCGGTGCTCGGCGTGGCCTTGGCCGAGCGCACGAAACGGATGGTTCTGATGACGCCTGTAGGGTTGGAAATAGCGGACCGGGCGCGGGTTTTACTTCGCGATGCGGAAGACATTATGGGGTACGCGGCTGCTTACGGGGAGCCGATGACCGGAGAGATGACGCTTGGCGTCATACCGACCATCGGTCCCTTTCTTCTCCCGAAAGTCCTGCCAACCCTGAACGCCAGTTATCCGTCGCTGAGCCTATTCCTGCGCGAAGAACAAACTGCCTCCCTTTTGGCGCGCCTGCGCGGGGGTGAGATCGACTTGGCGGTGATTGCGTTGCCCTTCGAAACCGAGGACCTGACCGTCCGGGTTTTGTTCGATGACATTTTTCAATTCGCCTGCCATGCGGACCACTCGCTGGCCGGTCGCAAATCGATCACCGACCGCGATTTCGTCGACCAGCCGCTTCTGTTGCTCGAAGAGGGCCATTGCCTTCGGGGTCACGCCCTTGACGCCTGCCGGTTGCGCAATTCGCCCATCCGCGTGCAATTTGAGGCAACAAGCCTCAACACCATTGTGCAGATGGTGGCGTCGGGACTCGGCGTCACGCTGCTGCCGCAAATGGCCATAGACGCGAATATCGCCGCCGGGACCAATATCCGGCTCATTCCACTTTTGAAAAAACCGTCACGCCGGATCGGCATTGCTTGGCGGGCGTCTTCACCGCGGTCTCCCGAATTTGATTTATTGGCGGAAGGCTTCCGCAGCCATAAGGTCGATTGAACAGCGTATCGTGAGGGTTTAATTTTGGGGGCGATGGTTCCCTCCCGTATCGCCAACGGCTTAACATATATCAATATGCTATTTGGTTGATCGCGGTACTCTTTAGATACAATTTTGAGGGACCGGATCGTGGCAAAAAATCAGCGGAGCCTGGGGATCGTTGTGGCGCTTGTCAGCGCCTTTAATTTCGCCATCGCCAATACGTTGGCAGGGGTCGCCTATAAGGGCGGCAGCGATCCGCTGGCCTTGTCGACAACGCGCTTCATCTTGCCGGCGGTTTTGGTTTTTTTGATTCTTAAATTCAGCCGCAAACCCTTGCTCATGGAAGGGCCGGCGAAGTGGGTCGGTATTATCCTTGGGCTGGTGACGGTGATCTATAATTTTGCCCTGTTGTCGGCCATCGAATTGTTGCCGGTTTCAATTGCCATCCTTATTTTTTATCTCTTCCCAATCCTGACGGCTTTTTTCCTGGCTTTTTTGGGATGGGGGAGGCTTACCCCGGCGATGATGATCAGCGCCTTCATTGCCTTTTTCGGCCTGGCGCTGGCGCTCGCCGTTCGCTTCGACGATTTGAACAAACTCGGCCTGGCCTTCGGGCTGGTTTCGGCAATTGGCTTTGCAATTGTCTGTACGCTCAGCAACCGTGTTATGCGGGGTCATGATTCCCTGCAAGGCACGCTCTATATATGCGTCGTAACGACCATCACGATGATCGTCATTTCTGTCGCCGTCGGCGCCTTTAACTTGCCCACCACCGGCGCCGGCTGGGCTGGGTTTATGGGATCTCATATCCTCTACGCCGCCGCCATCATCGGATTCTATGTATCGATTTCGATGGTCGGCGCCGCCGCAACCACATTCTTTTCCAATTTGGAACCCATCGTTGTCGTCGGCGCGGGCTATATCTTGCTCGGTCAGTTGATCTCGCCCTGGCAGATGGTGGGGGTCGCAATTGTGGTAACCGCGCTGGTCTATGGCAGCCGGTCTAAGAGCGACGATACGGTTCAGAAGCCGGGCGAATAAATTATATTTCCTTGTGTGATCTACTTCACAGACGCCGCGCCCAGCTTTCCCTAAGATCACATCATTCGGAAGCGTCTCTCCCCCAAAGATCCTCCCCTGGATCGATGGTCGCTTCCGACTTGATCCTCCCTGTTAAACTCGCCCCGGATTTATTTCCGGGGCGTTTTTTTAGGTCTTCAACGGGCCGGCGTTTCGGTCATTTTTGGGAGTTGCGCACATTGTCGGAGAGGATTTTGATAAGGCCGCGGGTGAACGGGTCGAGCGCGTCCATTTTTTTTTGGAACATGGCGCGCGAAATCACCATCACCTCGGCAATGCCGTCCATCGCCTTGGCCGATGCCATGCGCACCTCGTCATTGATGAGAGCCATTTCGCCGAACATGGCGCCCTTCTTGAGCACCGCCAGCGGCGTCTCGCCGCTTTCGGTCGTTTTATAAATGCCGACATTTCCCGAGATGACGATAAAGGCGGTTTCGCCGGTTTCGCCTTCGCGAAATATATGCTGACCCTCTCCAAAATTTTGCCGATTTACATCGTTGATGCGGGCCGATGTGCGGCGTTCTTCTTCCATTTTTATTTCTTCGGCCATCGGTGAGGAGTCCCCATTTTATAGCCTTGTACGGTTAATCGAGAGTATGGCGTTCGCCCGCATTTCGCGCAAGTCGGTTGCCGGTACCCTTGCAGGTCCGGCGCCTCGGCCATAGGCTGCGCCATGATAAGAGACGGCCGCCCAGGCGATATCGATGCCATCTTCCGCGTCATCAACGATGCGGCGGAGGCCTATCGCGGCCATATTCCCGCCGACCGGTTGGTTGATGATTATATGCCGGTGCAAGAATTGGCCCAAGAAATTGCAGCCGGCGTCCGATTTCGAGTGTTTGAAGATGAGGCGGCGGGCCTGGCCGGGGTCATCGCCGGGGTCATGGGCACGCAAGATGTGAGCGCGCCGGGCCATCAAGACGTCACCCTGATCCGCCACGCCTATGTGCTAAGCGATTGGCAGGGCAGGGGCATCGGCGGTAAATTACTGAAAGATGCTCAATTGAGCGCCCGCCGGCCTTTATTAATCGGCGCCTGGGCGGCGGCGATCTGGGCGGTCCGGTTCTACCAGCATCACGGCTTCCGGCTGGTGGGCGAAGCGGAGAAAACGCGATTGCTGCAAACCTATTGGGATATCCCGAACGCCCAGGTGGAACATTCCGTGGTCTTGGTGGATGCAAAGTGGGAAGGTCGATAACATGGCTCAAGTTTTAACCACGGCATTTATTTATATCGGTGCGGCGGCCGCCGAAATCGCCGGCAGCTACGCTTTTTGGGCGTGGTTCAGGCTCTCTAAATCGGCGTGGTGGCTGGCGCCGGGTATCCTCTTGCTGGCGCTTTTCGCATTTTTGCTGACGCGCATCGATTCAGAATTTGCCGGCCGCGCCTATGCGGCTTACGGCGGTGTCTATATCGCCTCCTCCCTGGTCTGGCTCAAACTGGTCGAAGCCCGCGTCCCCGACCGCTGGGACGTCTTGGGCGCCGCCATCTGCCTGATCGGCGCCGCGGTCATTATTTTTGGGCCCAGGAGTTCATGATCCCAGCGCCTTGTTCGCTTGGCCGCCGCTTTCTATAATTCGCTGCCGCAGCCCTTAAGGATTTTTCTATGCCCAGCTATGATTACGACATGATTACCATTGGCGCCGGGTCCGGCGGTGTGCGCGCCTCGCGCCTTGCCGGCGGCTATGGCGCGCGCTCGGCGGTGATCGAAGAAGAACGGGTCGGCGGCACTTGCGTTTTGCGCGGCTGTATCCCGAAAAAGCTGCTGATTTATGGCGCCCATTACGCCGATCATCTGGAAGATGCGGTCAATTACGGCTGGAACATCGAAGGCGCGTCCCATGATTGGCGCACCCTCATTGACGCCAAGAACACCGAATTGGATCGGCTCAACGGCATTTATCTGCGCATCCTGCGCGACAATCATGTGGATTTGCACGAAGGTCGGGGCGTCCTTGTCGATGAGCACTCGGTCGAAGTAAACGGCAAGACCCTCACATCTGAAAATATTTTGATCGCCGTCGGCGGCTGGCCGACCACGCCCGATATTCCCGGCATCGAACATGTGATCTCGTCCAACGAAGCGCTGGATTTGCCCGAACGGCCAAAGCGCATGGTCATCGTCGGCGGCGGCTATATCGCCGTCGAATTTGCCGGCATTTTTGCCGCCCTCGGCACCGAAGTGACCGAGATTGTGCGCGCCGATACGGTGCTGCGCGGTTTCGATGAAGATATCCGCGTTGCCTTGGACGACGAATTGCGCAATCACGGCATCAACCTTCTCAGCGAAACGAAGGTCAATTCCATCGAAAAAACCGATACCGGTTATTCCATTCGGCTGGGCGGCGTTGAGACCATCGAGACCGATTGCATCATGTACGCCACCGGGCGCGCCGCCAACACGGCGAATTTGGGCCTTGCGGCCGCCGGCGTTAAAGTGAAAGACAACGGCGCCATCATCGTCGATGAATGGAACCGCACCAATGTTCCAAATATTTACGCCGTCGGCGACGTCACCGACCGGGTGCAACTGACGCCGGTCGCCATTCAAGAAGGCCGCGCCGTCTCGGAAACCCTGTTCAACAATAATCCGATGACCCTGGATTACACCAATATCGCCACCGCCGTCTTTTCGGCGCCGCCGATCGGCACGGTTGGCCTAACCGAAGCCGAGGCGATCGAGGGCGGCCATAAAGTCGATATCTATGATTCCCGCTTCAAGCCCTTGGTCCATACCTTGTCCGGGCGGAACGAGCGCACTTATATGAAGCTCGTCGTCGATGCCGATACGGACCGGGTGTTGGGCGCCCATATGATGGGCATGGACGCGCCGGAAATTATTCAAGGGCTCGCCATTGCCCTTAAATGCGGCGCCACCAAGGCCCAGTTCGATGCCACCGTCGGTATCCACCCCTCGGCGGCGGAAGAGTTCGTTACCATGAGCACCAAGCGCAAAGAAGATTAAATAAGGAAGCCTAAACCCATGCCCAATTTAAGCCTCAGCCTCGCCACCTGCGATTACGATCATGTGCGGGATTTAATGAGCGGCGTCGTCCGCGCCCAAGGCATCGACATCACGCCGATGGTCTTTGACGAGCCTCATTACATTTTCCACCGGGCCACTAATTTTGGCGATTTTGATGTCTCGGAAATGTCTTTCGGGCGGTATGTGTCGCTGGTCTCCAGGCGCAAAAACGATATGGTGGCGATCCCCGTCTTTCCCTCGCGCATGGCCCGCATGAGCGCCTTTTACGTGCCCAAGGGCAGCCGCGTTAAAAAACCGGAAGATTTGAAAGGCGCCACGGTCGGTATCCCTGAATGGACGCAAACGGCGACCATCTATGCGCGCGGCTGGCTTGAAAATACGGTCGGCGTCGATTTGCGCAGTATCAAATGGCTGCAGACCGGCGTCGATGTGCCGGGCCGCCCGGAACCGCAACCGCCGCGCCTGCCCAAAGGGGTCAAGGTCAAAGCCGTCACCGATAAATCTTTGAGCGATTTGCTAAACGAAGGCAGCGTCGATTGCGTGATTTCGGCGTTGGAGCCGAAACCGGTGCGCGACGGCAGCCCGAACGTATCCCGGCTGATAAAAAATTATCATCAAGTGGAAATCGAATATTTCAAAGACACCGGTATTTTCCCGATCATGCATGTCATCGCCATTAAGCGCAGCGTGTTGGAAGCCCATCCGTGGGTCGCGGCGAACCTTTATGAGGCCTTCACCGAAGCCAAAGACCGGGCGCTGGAACGCGCCTTTAAGGGCAGCCACGCCATCTATCCGGTGCCGTGGGCCGTCGATGCGGCGCGCGACGCCAAAAAGCTGTTCGGCGACGATATCTGGCCCTATGGGATCGAACCCAACCGCCCAACTTTGGAAGCTTTTCTCAAATTTTCCTACCAACAGGGCGTTGCCTATCGTAAGTTAAAGCCGGAAGATTTATTCGCCGAACAGACGCTGGAAGCCATCAAGACCTAAACCGCTAACCTATGAAGGTATTGGCGGAAAACACTTTTTCCTGGAAATAAGCGATTGTTTGGCCTATAGACTGCGCCTTCCAAACGAAACACCTGGGACTAGGAAAAATGTCAGGACCAAAAAGCGCCAAATGGGCGCCCGATAGCTGGCGCGCCAAGCCGATTGAGCAAGCGCCGGAGTATCCGAACCAAGCGGCCCTCGAGGCGGCGGAAAAACAGCTTTCCGGCTACCCGCCGCTGGTCTTTGCCGGCGAAGCGCGCAGCTTGAAAGCCAAGCTGGCCAAAGTGGCGGCCGGCGAAGCCTTTTTGCTGCAAGGCGGCGATTGCGCCGAAAGCTTCCGCGAATTCCATCCCGATAATATCCGCGATACCTTCCGCGTGCTGTTACAGA
>JABMOP010000011.1 GCA_013204125.1 Rhodospirillales bacterium
GGCGCCAACGATGGTGTGGATTTCAACGATAAAGAGAATGCTATCCGGCATCGCCTCCAAATCCGTCAGAACGGCTTTTAGGCGTTCCTCGAAATCGCCGCGGTAGCGTGTTCCGGCCAGCAGCGCCCCCATATCAAGAGCGAATATGGTGTTGCCGATCAACACTTCCGGCACTTCTTTGTTGACGATACGCAGCGCCAAGCCTTCGGCAATCGCCGTTTTGCCGACACCAGGATCGCCGACGTAAAGCGGATTGTTCTTAGTCCGGCGGCAGAGCACCTGGATGGTGCGTTCGATTTCGCGTTCGCGACCGATGAGCGGATCGATCTTCCCGGCGGCGGCCTTTTTATTAAGATTAACGCAATAAGCGTCTAGAGCTTCGGACCCTTTGCGCACGTCCTTTTCTTCGCCAAGTTCTTCATCAACGCCCTCGGCAGCTTTCGATTGGGAATAACCCGGCACCTTGGCAATTCCGTGCGATATATAATTCACCGCATCAAGACGCGTCATATCATGCATTTGTAAAAAATAGACAGCGTGCGCTTCTCGTTCCGAGAAAATAGCAACCAGGACATTGGCGCCGGTTACTTCCTCGCGCCCGGACGATTGAACATGGATCGCAGCGCGTTGCACCACCCGCTGGAAGCTCGCGGTCGGTTTAGGTTCCCCCAATTTCGGCGAGACCAGATTTTGCAATTCGGCGTCGATAAATTCGGTGAGATCTAGTTTGAGTTGCTCGACCTCGACGCCGCAAGCGCGGAGCACGGCGATACCGTCCTGATCATCGGTCAGCGCCAGCAATAAATGCTCAAGCGTCGCATATTCGTGGCTTCGCTCGGTAGCCAAGGATAGGGCGCGATGTAAACTTTGTTCCAAATTACGCGAAAGCATGTTTGCTCCATGTGCCGTTGGTTACGTTTACTTATCAACAAATAGTACTTCAGATTCAATCTTTCTCGATAGTGCATTGTAACGGATGTTGATGCTGTTGGGCCAAATCCATGGTTTGGTTAACTTTGGTCTCAGCAATTTCATACGTGTATACACCACATACCCCGACGCCTTTTTGGTGAACATGCAGCATAATTCGAGTGGCCTCCTCATGGCTTCTGCTGAAAAATTGCTCCAGCACGTGAACGACGAATTCCATCGGAGTGTAGTCGTCGTTTAGCATCAGGACCTTATACATGGACGGTTTTTTAGTCTTAGTCCGGCTTTTTACAGCGACGCCGTGGTCTAAATTATCGCGACCACCATCGTCTCCATTGTCGTCGTCTCGTTTCATACTCCGGTTCAACCTAATTTTACTCGATCATCATATGCATAAATTAAGCCGCCTCGTTTGCAAATTGCAAACAGGGGCCGTCTTGGCCGCCATCGGAGATGCAATCATCCTCAACTTTAGATAGGTCATAATTATTATAATTTCCAGCTAGCTTCGTGCAAATCTTATATTTTATAGAGGATTAGGCCTAAATTTAGAGTTCATCAAACCTTGGTGATCGAAGCGCAATTGAAAGTAATTTTTGTACTCTTCGTACTGATATGTTCCGTAAATATCGAATTCCGAGGCTTTGCGCGGTGGATTAATTGGAATTCCGGTCGAATCCCATTGACCAAGAAGGGCTGGAAACTGGGCGTTTTGGTACGATTCCGACGGCCAAACAAAGGCTTTGAAGTAAAATTTTCCACCAATACAGGCGGCGGCTGTCCAATAAAATTCGATCGACGAAATCGACCGCTCAGGCGGTTTTGCCCGGTAAAAACTGCCTGATTTCAAAGCGCCGTGCAGCCTACTTAGATCAATTTCGGATAACACAATTGTTGCAATTTTAGGCCGCCACGGCTGAAACACATCGGGGCGGGCCAATTCCGTAATGATCTCATTCACATGCGCCTCTTCGGCAACTGCAATTTTTAAAGTATACGCCCCCGGCGCTTCAGCACGCCGGATATCGTAAGACCGCACTTGTTCTAAATATATACCGTTATAGACGAATCGATAACGCTCTGGCGCGTCAGCCACGCATTGCTCGCGAATATCTCTCCCCTCTAAATGGCCAAACCAGGTCAATTTACGGTTGATGGGATGATCTTCGCCAAATGACGCACAGCCACCGAGGACCAACGTTAATAATCCGAGTGCAAGGAGCCTGTGCGGCAGAAAATTTGCCGTTAGAAGAGTTTTAGCCGGCATGTTTACCCTTTATTAAGTGCAAAAAGCTTAGGAATCTTAAGATAATTCAGTAATCACTTGATTCAAGTGGGCGAACTTTGGATTGTATCGGAAATTCGCAACAATGGTTGCTTGTTCGCTATTTACTTTGGAATTTACTAATATATTCAGGTTCAGAATAAGATGGGAAAATAAAAAGTTGTTGGAACCTAGGGGACCGAGCCTCAAATATTATCTTATGCAGAGAACTCATAAAATTCGGCGCGTTTTGGCGGGTGCCTTGCCCGTCATCATTGGCCTGACGTTTCTAACCGGCGCTGCTCCCGCCACAGCGAAATTTGCGACTTTCGTAATTGATTCGGAAACCGGCAAGGTTCGCCATTCGGTCAACGCGGACCAGCGCAATTACCCAGCGTCGCTTACCAAGCTGATGACGCTATATTTATTGTTCGAAGCCGTCGATAACGGTCAGGTGACAATGGACACCCGGCTCTCAATTTCCAGGCGCGCGGCAAGACAACCAGCATCAAAGCTTGGTCTACTTCCCGGGCATTCGATCGCTGTGCGTACCGCCATCCAGGCGCTTGCCATTAAATCGGCCAATGATGTCGCATCCGTTGTTGCCGAAGCGCTAGGACAAAGCGAACGCCGCTTCGCCCTTTTGATGACCGCCAAAGCGCGGAAATTAGGAATGTCGCGCACAACTTTCCGCAACGCATCGGGGTTACCGCACCGTGGGCAGTTAACAACGGCGCGCGATTTGGCAACGCTTTCCCAAGCGATTATCCAGCGCTATCCGCACTATTATCATTTCTTTTCCAAGCCCTCATTTTCATTTGATGGACACACCTATCGCTCGCACAACAAGGTCATGAAAACATTTCCGGGTGCTGACGGTTTGAAAACCGGATATATCCACGCATCGGGCTATAATCTAATTACTTCGGCGGAACGCAGCGATCATCGTTTGATCGGCGTGGTAATGGGCGGTAATTCAGTTAGAGCCCGTGATAGGACGATGAAGCGTTTGCTGGAAAATGCCTTTAAAGAACATCGGGATGAAGTCTATGCGGCCGCACCTGCCAACACAAAAAAGGCCCCGGTGAAACCCGAACCGGCAGAAATCGCGGCAGTAAAAGAAAAAGCAAAAGCCGGCAAATCGGCCAGTGTATGGGGTATCCAAGTCGGCGCATTTTATACCCGCAGCCCGGCCTTGAAACTGGCCCAGGTGATTTCAGATAAATACGCCGATTACCTTGCCGGTGGCCACATAGTGGTCATGCCGCTTGCCAATCGCCACAAACGCACACTTTACCGGGCGCGTATCCTTGGCATTGGCAAAAAAAATGCCTATCGTGCGTGCCGCGCGCTGGAACGCAACCGCCGCCAATGCCTGGAATTGAAGTTGCCCGACAATGTCGAAATGGCGTCGCGCTAAAAATCTAATTTAATTGGACGGGGCCTCAACCGAACGATGGTGGTTCGATCCCGCTTTGCCGCAATTGATCGATCACAGCGGCTTTGAGCCGGCTTAAGCCTTCTTCGCTTTCTGATTCGCACCTGGCGACCAAAACTGCTTGGGTGTTGGAGGCTCTTAATAGCCACCAACCGGTCTGGGTTTCGACGCGCACTCCATCGATATCGTTAACCTCGCCGTCGGCGCCCGCATCCAACCGAGCCTTAATTTCATCAATAACGGCGAATTTCCTATCTTCGGGGCAATCGAAGCGAACCTCAGGCGTATTAAACATCTTCGGCAGTTCATCGCGGATTTCGGCCAAAGACTTATCACCAGCAACAAGAACAGCCAAAAGACGGATGGCAGCATAAAGCGCATCGTCAAAGCCGTAATAGCCATCGGCAAAGAATATATGGCCGCTCATCTCGCCGGCCAGCGGCGCGTTAATTTCGGCCATCTTGGTGCGAATAAGGGAATGGCCTGATTTCCACAATATGGGATCCCCGCCGGCCTTTTTGACTTCACCAAAAAATACACGGCTTGCCTTAACATCAGCGATGATCGAAGCGCCTGGAATGCGCGCCAATATTTCGCGCGCCAGGATCAACAAAATCTGGTCGCCCCAAAGAACACGGCCTTTGGAATCAATAACACCAATGCGGTCGCCGTCGCCGTCAAAAGCGATGCCGATATCGCAGGCGTTCGACGCCACTAATTTTTTGAGTTGAACCAGGTTTTCCTCAACCGTCGGGTCCGGGTGGTGATTTGGAAAATTGCCGTCAATCTTTGCGTTTATCAGAAAATGTTTACCCGGCAATTTTTTGATCAGGTCAGACAGCACGTCACCGGCGGCACCGTTGCCGGGATCCCACGCGATCTTAAGATCGCTTTCCTTCGGATGATCAGCAGCCAACCTATCTACATAATCGGCAATTAAATTTTGGACACTGATATCCCCTGCCCCACTGGTGAATTGGCCACTAGAAACACGGCGGCCCAATGCCTGGATGTCTTCGCCAAAAAATGATGCCCCACCAAGCACCATTTTAATGCCGTTATATTCAGGCGGATTGTGGGAGCCCGTGATCATGATCCCGCCATCGGCTTCGAAGATGTGCGTGGCATAATAAAGGAGCGGCGTCGGCCCCAAACCAACGCGGACGACGTTGGCGCCGGCGGCGGCTAGTCCGGCAACCAGTGCAGCTTCCAGTTCCGGCGAAGACAGCCGGCCGTCATAACCGACACAAATGGTCGGTTGGGATTTGTTATTTTCCACTGCGATCGAGCCGAAGGCGCGCCCGATATTTTCAACGTCCCGGGCGCTGAGGGTTTTACCGACGATACCGCGAATATCATATTCTCTGAGTATGGAAGGATTGAGTGCCATGTCGCCGGTCATGAGATGCTTATCCGCCGGCAATCAATGCGGGGCTTCGGATGAACGCCCGATGCACACATAGTCAAAGCCAGCTTCTTTCATTTCATCGGGGTTATAGATATTGCGAAGATCAACCATCAGCGGGTTGTTCATCAGATCCTTCAATCGGCCGATATCCAGCCCCCGGAATTCATTCCACTCGGTGATAATCACAAGCGCGTCGGCGCCGTCCGCAGCTTCATAGGCGTCACCACACCATTGAACGCCATCAATCAGCTTTTTGGCTTCTTCCATGCCTTGTGGATCGAACAATCTTAAGCTGGCGCCAGCGGCGCTTAGTGCCGGCACGATATCGAGGCTTGGCGAATCCCGCATATCATCGGTATTGGGCTTAAATGTCAGACCAAGCACCGCGATATTTTTACCATCGACCGAACCGCCACATGCGTTTTTGACTTTCTCGGCCATCTTCTTTTTGCGAGCGTTATTCACTGCAACCACGGCTTCAACGATTTTAATTGGGCTGCCGGCGGTTTGCGCCGTACGCACAAGGGCCAGCGTGTCTTTTGGGAAACACGAGCCGCCATAACCCGGCCCGGCGTGTAAAAATTTTGAGCCAATTCGACCGTCGAGGCCAATGCCTTTTGCCACATCCTGCACATCGGCGCCGAGGGTTTCGCACAAATCAGCAATTTCGTTGATGAACGTAATCTTAGTCGCAAGGAACGTGTTGGCGGCATATTTGATAAGTTCCGCTGTACGCCGAGCGGTAAAAATTATTGGTGTTTCTATCAAATATAGCGGACGATAAATTTGCTTCATAATTTCGCGTGCGCGTTCGCTATGGGCACCGATCACGACCCGGTCGGGGCGCATAAAATCGCTAATTGCGGCGCCTTCGCGCAGAAATTCCGGGTTCGAAACCACATCAAATTCGGCCTCGGGCTTCACCCTTTTGATAATTTCCTCGACCTCATCGCCGGTTCCGACCGGCACTGTCGATTTCGTGACAATGACCGTATAACCATTGAGCGCTGCCGCGACTTCCTCGGCGGCGGCGTAAACGTAACTCAAATCCGCATGACCGTCGCCGCGCCTGGATGGCGTTCCAACGGCGATAAAGGCCGCATCCGCTTCTGCCACAGCGCGGGCTAGATCGGTGGTAAAAGACAACCGCCCAACGCGCATATTTTTTTTTACGACCGAATCCAATTCGGGTTCATAAATTGGAATTTCACCACGATCAAGGCTAGCAATTTTTTGGGCGTCATTGTCGACACAGGTGACTTCCACGCCGAATTCTGAAAAACA
>JABMOP010000098.1 GCA_013204125.1 Rhodospirillales bacterium
CGGCGGCACCCTGCCGCGCCGGGCTTCTTCAATAGAGCCATTACTGTCCAGCAAATGGAAGGTCATTTTGGCCGTTCGGCCCAGTAATCTTTTTACCCGTTCCGGATCATCAACGCCTGGAAGCTGTAATAAAATTCGGTCTTCGCCCTGGCGCTGGATGGTCGGCTCTTTGGTGCCGGTTTCATCAATCCGTCGGCGTACGATTTCGATAGATTGCGCGACCGCCGAAGATTTCAATTCGCGCAAATTTTCGTCTGAAAATTTGAGGGTAAATTTATTGCCTTCGGCGGTAACCTTCAGGCCAACTTCGGCGGCACCGAGCAGTTCCTGCGCTTTGATCAATTTATCAGGCTCGCGGATGGTAACGGCGACGCCTTCACCAAGCACGCCAAGCCCGGTATAGCGGATGCGTTCCCGCCTTAAAGACGAGCGCACAGCTTCAACAACCGCAACCAAACGTTCGCGGACTACCGATTTAACATCGACCTCTAACAGAAGGTGCGAGCCGCCCCGTAAATCAAGTCCGAGATTTATCTGTTTGTTGGGTAACCATGTCGGCAGACTATCGGCGATTTTTTCATCGACGATATTGGGCGCGGCGAAAAGAAGGCCGAACACCAATATGGCGAGCACAAACGTGATCTTCCATTTAGAAAAATAAACCATTTTAAATCGGAAGCCGGGTTTCTAAGTTTCCGGATCCGGCCTAACGGCCGCCGCCGAAAAATTTGCCGAGAAGACCGCCTAAACCGGGGGTTGGTTGTTGTTGTTCGCCGCCCGGTGCCGCCGGATCGGGTTTCGACAAGACACTGGCAACCATACCGCGCTGCACCCTGACTTTTACGCCCTCGGCGATTTCTACGTCCAACTCGTCGTTGTCGCGGACCTTGGTAACCCTCCCGATGATGCCGCCGCCCATGACGATTTTATCGCCCCGGCGCATGGCGCCGAGCATATCGCGGTGCATTTTTGCCCGCTTTTGCTGAGGCCGGATCAAGAGAAAATAGAAAACTGCAAAGATCAAGACGAGCGGGATCAGTGTGGTAAAACTGCCGTCGCCGCCCAGGCCTTGAGCATAGGCTGGTGAAATAAACATCGAGAACTCCTTAAACCCTGTGATGCGCGCGAATATAGTCTGCCGGGCGTCCAATGCAAACCGTTAGCCGTCGGATTTTAATAAAAACCTATCTGAGGCCAATTTTAAAGGTGGCCATTATGCTTTCGCGTGCCGAACATCTCAATCGAATTTGAGCAAACCGACCTGAAATCCGGTCACGATCTTGGGAAGCGCCGCGATGTTGCGAAGATTAGGCGGCGACGGGTTTTCATTTATATCGGTCACGATATTGCCCGCCAATTCGGTCAGTTCTGAAACCGAGTCGGCGCCGATCCTGTCCGCCCGGCGGGCAAGACCCGAAATGATCGACAGTAGTCTTTCCACATCTAAAAACACGACCTCATCCATCCGCGCCATTTCATAAGGCGGTATGATTTTTTCAACCAGCTGGTCGATCATTTTGATGTCGGCTTGAAGTTTACGGAGATTCAAATTGTTAGATGCGCTCCAAATTTCTTTCCACAAATCATCGCGGCTACCGCCGGCGCCCAAGATCTTGGCAGGGTTCGGGACTTCAAATTTTTCGGCGGGCAGGATTATCCCCGGACGCGGTTCGGCGCGGCGCGACGGGCCGACAAAATCGGACGTCACAATGAAGTCTCTTTGTTGCGTTGCGAGATCGGTCATTTCGTGAACAAAAATATCACGCGAAAACGGGCGCACCAAAAGATTATCAGGTCCAGCGTTTAACGTGTCCGCCGCGTCATTTTTTTGCGAGGACGGCACCGTCGAATAAATAACCAGAAATGGATTTTTGCCGACTTCCTGATTTCGGACACCGCGGATCAGATCATGGGCTTCTTGGCCCTTGATCTGCATATTGCAGAGCGCCACATCGGCCTCGTCATTGGCGATGCTTTGGCGCAACCGCTCCATATTGCGCATGACCTTGATTTGCTTGAAGCCTAGAATACCGAACTGGCGCTCGATTTCCCGCCCGGCATCACGGTCCGGTTCACCGACAACCACCGACATACCGGTGAAGTCTAATTTGTCTTTTTCGTCACGCGTCACTTAATCCCGCCTCCCACAAACAATGTTCAGCGCCACTCCTCAGCAATGCGGTTAATTTTTCGGGTACACCGCTTCTCGGTCATAGCATGACCCTTAGAGCACATAATCCCAAACCCAGCCGCCAAAATTTAACAACTCCAGCTTAGTTTCGACCGTTTATTGTAGTTCCCAGTATCCCCCGCGCCCCGGAACAAATGCCTCGGTTCGCTAAAAAGCCCCTTTTTACCCGCTACGCAAGATAATTGTTCTGTTAAGGTTGTAAATGTATCTCGATTTACTCGCACTTTTGCGCATCGACCGCGCGTGGCGCGTGTCCTAACCTGTTGACGGCGGGTTTGATTTTGATAGGGTCCGGCAAATTTTGTAATTGGAGTAAGAAATATCATGAACGATCAGGAGCTCCGCCCCCTCCTTGAACGTATTGCCGATGCATTGGACCGATTGGCGCCTACGCCGACGGCTGAATTTGATCTGCAATCGGCTGATGCCTTTGTCTGGCACTCGGCGCCGGAAGCGTTGGAAGCAGTGCCAGTCGTCAATCGGGTCGATCTGGATTTGCTCTGCGGTATCGAACAGCAACGCGATACCTTGTTGGAGAACACAAGACGTTTCGCCGAAGGGTTGCCGTCCAATAATGCCCTTCTTTGGGGAGCGCGCGGTACCGGTAAAAGCTCGTTGGTCAAAGCGGTCCACGCCGAAGTAAACGCCAAATCCAACAATAAGATGGCGTTGGTGGAAATCCACCGCGAAGACATCCCCTCCCTGCCCCGACTTTTGACCGTGCTGCGCGGCACACAACGGC
>JABMOP010000099.1 GCA_013204125.1 Rhodospirillales bacterium
AGGTTGCCGATCTGCATCAGCAGGATCGACGACAGCGCGATCCCCGTCGGGGGGGGGGGCGGCGACGCTCAGGTCTTGGTCCCAATGCCAGCCGCCGGCGTCGAGCACCCAGAAAAACAGGCTTAGCGAGATCACCGCCTCGATCAAGCCCAGAAACAGGTAACTGTGTGCAACCAGAGGCAGGGTCAACAACCCCTTTTTGCGGTCACGGGGGGGCTCCTTCATAATACCGGGGTCTGGCTTCTCCTGGCCCAGCCCCATCGACGGCACGATGTCGGTGCCGAGGTCGATCGACAGGATCTGAATCGCCGTCAAGGCCAGCGGCACCGTAAACAGCATGAAGATCAGATAGGGCAGAATCTCTGGACCGTTGGAAACGAGCACGTAGTTGGTGAACCTGCGGATGTTGGCGAAGATGGTGCGGCCTGTGGGCGGTGCTTCTGTGGCTCAACATCCTGGCGGTGAGGGGCGAATCGGTTGTAATGTGCCGACGGTGATCACCTGATTCGAACCCGGCAAGCATCTTAGGATTGATCCCTCGAGACTGCCCGCGGGCCATCGTTGACCGCCCGATGACAAGTGCGCCAAAATACCCGCTAGGAAACACGACGAATTGGGGGAATGCACCTGTCACAGTTGACACGATCTTCGGCCCAGTTTGTCTGACAATGTCATTGAAATGTTTGATCACTTGCAATTGGGCGTATCATTGTCGAGACTCGCGCTAATCTCACTGGCTGAGATCATGGGGCGGGGACTTAAACTTCAGGCCGGAAAGAAATGACCGAAAGGACGGCGGAGACGCAAAGCGCACCACATAAGCCATTGGCCGGGCTGGTGGCGGTCGAGCTTGGCCACTCGGTCGCCGCACCGGTGGCCGGCCATGTCCTTGCGGATCTCGGCGCGACTTTAATCAAAATCGAAAATCCCTCCGGCGGCGACGATGCGCGAAATTGGGGCCCGCCGTTCTGGCACGGCGCGTCGGCGATGTTTCAGGCACTCAACCGCAACAAATTCTCGGCCGCGATTGACCTCAAAGATCCGGGCGAACTGGCGGCGCTGCATCGATTCCTGGTCGAAGAAACAGACATCATCGTCCAGAATATGCGCCCTGGACTGGTCGATAAAATCGGCATCGGCGCCGATGCCTTGCGCGCGGTGAACCCGCGGCTGATCTACTGTAACCTTTGGGCTTTTGGACGGACCGGGCCATTAAAAAATCGGCCTGGCTATGATCCTTTGATGCAGGCCTTTGGCGGCATTATGAGCATCACCGGCGAAGAGGGCCGGCCGCCGGTTCGGGTTGGACCGTCGATCGTCGATCAGGGAACCGGCATGTGGGCGGTGATCGGTATCCTTTCCGCGCTCCACCGGCGGAGTGAAACCGGAGAAGGGAGCGTGGTCGACACGTCGCTCTATGAGACCGCGCTTTCCTGGATCGGCACCGCGGCGGCCAGCTTTCATGCAAGTGGCGAGGTCCCTAAGCGCCGCGGCAGCGAGATGTCGGGACTTGTGCCCTATAAGGTCTACGAGGCAGCCGACGGCTATATCCTGATCGCGGCGGGTAACGACAATCTGTTTCGCCACCTGGCCGAAGCGGTCGGCCATCCGGAATGGCTTGAGGATCCGGTTTTCGCCACCAATCCCGAGCGCGTGCGCAACCGCGATACGGTCAATGGCGCCGTCCAGAAGGTCATTGAAACGCGGAGCCGCGCCGAATGGCAAAAAGTGTTTGATGACGCGAGCGTGCCGTCGGCGCCGCTGCAAACGGTTGACCAGGTTGTCGAACATGCTCAGACGCAAGCCTTGGAAATTTGTCAACAGACGCCGGACGGCGCTATGTCGCTCGTCGGGTTGCCGCTCTCGTTCGATGGGGTGCGTCCGCCGTTGGTCAGTGGCCCGCCCAAGTTGGGCGCCGATAGCGCGCTCATCTTAAAAAATAAGGATGCGGCAGAGTAGGGGTGGGTGCAACAATGGGCCGCCGCCACTTCGGGGCGGCTATAAATTTGGAGGAATGCGAGATGGATGATGCCGGCGCGACATTATTGGACGATGAAAATCTAGCCAAGGTTCCTTTGGGGAGGGATTATCCCGAAATCCGCGATGCGGTTCGGGCGATCTGCAAGAATTTCCCCGGCGAATACTGGCGCAAACTTGAAGATGACGATGCTTATGCGTCCGAGTTCGTTGCGGCGCTAACCGAAGCAGGGTTTCTCGCGGCCCTCATTCCCGAAGAATACGGAGGCTCGGGCCTGCCGCTCCGCGCCGGCGGCGTGATCTTGGAAGAGATCAACGCGGCGGGCTGCGAAAGTACAAGCTGCCATGCCCAGATGTATATGATGGCAATGCTACTCCGCCACGGCACCGACAAGCAAAAACAACGCTACCTGCCCGGTATCGCATCGGGAGAAATCCGCTATCAGTCTTTTGGCGTGACCGAACCGACGACCGGCTCCGAGACGCTCAAACTCAAAACCAGGGCGGTTCGCGACGGCGACGACTACGTGGTTAATGGACAGAAAATTTGGACATCGCGGGCACTGCATTCCGACCTCATGACCTTGCTGGTTCGCACCACGCCGGTCGATCAGGTGGAAAAACGCACCGAAGGTCTGTCCGTGCTTTTGGTCGATATCAGGGAAGCATTGGGCAAGGGGATGACCATCCAGCCGATCGACACGATGGTTAATCATCAAACCAACGAAATTTTTTACGATAATATGCGCGTGCCCGCCGAAAACCTGATTGGCGAGGAAGGCCAAGGTTTCCGTTATATCCTCGATGGCATGAATTCCGAACGCGTTCTGGTCGCGCATGGCTCGCTTGGAGATTCGCGGTTCTTTATTGAAAAAGCGGTAAATTATGCCAAAGAGCGCGAAGTGTTCGGTCGCCCCATCGGCCAGAACCAGGGTATCCAATTTCCCCTGGCGCGCGCCTATGCCGAATACCGCGCCGCCGATCTGATGGTGCGCACGGGGGCCACCCTGTTCCAGGCCGGGCAACCCTGCGGCGAGGAAGCAAACCTAGCGCGCCTCATGACATCGGAGGCGGCGTGGAATGCTGCGGAAGCCTGTTTGCAAACCCATGGCGGGTTCGGCGTGGCAAGGGAATACGATATCGAACGCAAATGGCGACAATCGCGTGTGTCGCGCATTGCGCCGGTGTCCACCAACCTGATCCTCGCCTATATTGGACACAGCGTGCTGGGACTACCGAAATCCTATTGACCACCCAACCGAAAACTTGGGGCGGCGTTCATTTGAGAATAAGATAGCGGTTTGGGACAACGACGAAAGGCGGATATCAAGTGGTTGAAACACAAGAAGACGTTCTCAAGATCAGCGTCGAAAATTCTATCTGCCTTCTTACGTTGAACCGTCCCGAGCGCCGCAACGCGCTCTCGAATTTAATGGTCCAGGCTCTCATCGATGCCATTTTGGCGGCTGACAAAAACCCAGATGTCTTGCTCGTCGCCATCACCGGAACCGGCGACAAGGCATTTTGCGCCGGCGCCGATCTTAAAGATGCGCGGGAAAATGATGACCGCGGCGAAGCCTTCGGCGGCCCGCTGCATTCACCGTTGCGCGCCATGACCGAAGTGTTGATCGATTCCCGCAAACCCTCGATGGCGATCATCAACGGCCCCGCCGTCGCCGGTGGCTGTGAACTGGCGCTGGCGTGCGATCTTCGGGTCATGGCGGAAAACGCTCATTTCGCCCTGCCCGAAGCTAAACGGGGCATGGGTGCCCATTTCGCCTCGGTCATTTTGCCGCAATTGGTGCCGCAGGCAATTGCCATGGAATGGTTATACACCGGGCGCAAAATTCCGGTCGAGGAGGCCGAACGTTGGGGACTGCTCAATCGTGTGGCGTCGGCGGAGCAACTTATGAATACGGCGATGGAATTGGCCGGCGAGGTGATCACCTCGGCGCCCCTGTCGCTCCAGCGCATGAAACAAACATACCGCAAGACTTACGGCATGCCGCTGCACGCGGGTATCCGGCTGGAGGCGGGGCCAGACCCTTATTCTTCGGAGGATCGCAAGGAAGGCGCCCGCGCCTTTTTGGAAAAGCGCGCGCCCGTGTGGAAAGGCCGGTGACACCGCCCGCTGTCAGTTAAAGCGACAATGCCTGCTTAACAGGGAAATCCGCCAGAGACGGGTTCGCTCCAGACTGCGC
>JABMOP010000100.1 GCA_013204125.1 Rhodospirillales bacterium
CCTGTATCCCTTGCCCCCCTTTGCAATCCGATCAGCAACGGGTTCATCGCCGAAAGCGCGATCAAAGGAAGCGCCAGGAGCAAAATCGCGCCCAAGAAACTGCCGGCGATCAAGTTTATTTGGGAGAGCGGCGGGAACAAGACCGGGTAGGCAGCGGCGGCGAGCAAGATCGACGCCGCCGACAGAACCGGCGCGCCTAAATACCACGCTTCCAGCCGCTCTGGGGATGCGCTTTTCGAAATCACTCCGCCCAGGTAATAACCGACCGATAAAAATGTCAGGGTGATCGATAATATTCCGGTCCAGATATAAAGGCTGACGCCGAAATATGGGGTCATGATGCGCGATGCCATGACTTCCAGGGACAATGTCACCGCGCCGGTGGCGAAAATAAGATACTCGTATTTTTTCATGCGCTCCGCGGGCTCCTCTGCCCATAATTTCTAAAGGGCGCCATTAATCTTGAAATTGTTTAGAATTTCAATCGTTTCATTCCGCCGCCGGGGCTGGAAGGGGTTCGGGCGGCGACGCCTTGGCCGGGTGCTTTCGCTCGCCGGGGGTGGCCGCCGTTCGCGATAAAATCACCGCCGGGATCAGCGCCAGCACCATCATAATTGCGAACATCATGAAACCATCTCGGAAGGCGAACATGTTGGCTTGTTTCATGATGGCTTGACTGAGAAAATAAAACGATGCGGGTTCGGCTAAGTTTTCGGACAAGCCCGCCTGTTCGAGAACGCGGCGCATGGTTTCCAAATATTCCAGGGTTTCCGGATTACCGGCATTTTGCGAAGCGGTCATAACTTGGCGGTAGGTTTGCCAGCGTTGTTCGACAAAAAGCGCCATGATGTTGACGCCGAAGACGCTGCCGATCGAGCGGGTGAAATTCATCACTCCCGGCCCTTGGCCGATCAAATGCGGCGGCAATGCGGAAAGAGACGTTGTCGACATCGGCGTAAATACCATCGCCTGGCCGACCCGGTTCAACGCCAGCCAGCCGGCAAACATCCAAAAGGCCGTTTCCACATGGGCGTTGGTCATCAATATGCCTGAAAAAACGCTTAAAGAGAGGCCGCCGATAAACAGCCACGACACCCACCCCTTATCGACCAGGCGCCCGGCGACGGGCATAGCCAGGGCCATCAAAATCCCCGCCGGCATTTGCAAAAGCCCGGCCTTGGTCGGGGTGTAGCCTTGCACCACCTGAACGAAGATCGGCACCAGATACATCATGCCGAACATGCCGGCGCCGAATAGGAACGAGATGATTGCGGCCATGGCGAAGCGCGGATAGGTGAAAAGAGACAAATCCAACAGACGTTTGGGCGTATAAAACTGCCACGCGATGAAGGCTGCAAAGGTTACAAATGAAAGCGCAAACAGGGATATGATTTGACGGGAAAGCCAGCCCTCGGCCGCCCCGTTGGTAAGCGCAATGAGAAACGATGGAATGAAGATGACGATAAAAATATAGCCGGGCCAATCAAACGGCGGGCGCTCTATTTTCGGATTGCGACCGGGAAGAAGAAAATATCCCAAAATGCCGGCCGTTAAGGAAAACGGAACCGGCACAAAATAGACCCAGCGCCAATTCAGCGCATCTGCGGTCACACCGCCGACGAAGGGGCCGAAGGCCGGCCCTAAAATAATGATCATGCCGTAGATGCCCATGGCCCGGCCGCGCTGTTCGGGCGGGAATATCATAAACAAAGTTCCCATCGCCAAGGGCTGGGTAATGCCGACGCCCATGCCTTGCAAAACGCGGCCGAAAATCAATTGATCAAAATTCGGCGCTACGCCGCCGACGACAGAGCCGATGATGAAAAGCGCCACGGCCAAAATATAGGTATTGTTGCGGCCCAGCCGGCGGATCAGGAAATCGGCGACCAGCATCGAAGACGTGGTAGCCGCCAGATGCCCGGTGGTCAGCCATTGCGCTTTGTCCTGGCCAACACCAAACGCGCCCATGATATCGGGGATGACCACATTAATGACCGTCGCCGTCAGGATCGACGAGATCGATCCAAGCGCCAGCGCCCCGGTAATTAGATTCCGGCGGGCGATTGAGTATTCAGGAGCTGGGTTTGGTTTTGCGGCCGGCGATGACAATTTCAATCTCCACCATCATGCCCGGGCGCAGCAATCCATCAACCTGAGCCATGCGCACGGTAATCGGAATACGCTGGGTGACCTTGGTAAAATTGCCGCTGGGGTTGGGGTTGGGGAGGAGCGCGAACTGGCTGGTTGCGGCGTCGCCGATCTTGGTAATTTCGCCTCGAAATTCGCGATCGGGGAACGCGTCCACAGAGATCGTCACCGGCGCGCCAATATTGATATCGCGCAAATCGGTTTCGCGAATATTGGCGGAAACATATATTTTGCTGGGATCGTGGATGAGCATCAGCCGCTGGCCGGGACGCACAAATTCGCCGTTATCGATAAATGTAGTATCGACAACGCCCGAAATGGGACTGACGATGGCGCGGTCATTGACGTTTAATTTCTGTTGCTCGATTTGCGCGGCGACGCGCCTTTCTTCGGCGTGCAATTGTCCGATTTTAGCTTTCAGCACTTGGGCCTCAGCGCCGGCGGCGCGGGCTTCGGCCAGCAGAGATTCGCCTGTTGCCAATTCAGCGTGCATCCGGCGCAGCTTTTCTTCAGCGCCGTTAAGGTCGGCTTCCGCCTTTTCCAGGCGCGCTTGAGATACGGTGCGCGTTTTGGCAAGCGCCGCGAAGCGCCGGTGTTCGGACCGGTTGAGCACCGCCTGCTTTTCGGCCGCCTGGAGGGCAACCCGGTTGGCTTCGATGCGGTGGCTTTGCGCGGCGACGCGGTAGCGCGTCTGGTTTTCGGTCATCGCGATTTGGGTGGCGACGGTTTGCTCTTCCGCCTTAATCTCGGAGGCCCTGGCTTCCAATTCCGCCAGTTTGAAGCGGGCCTCGCGGTCATCGACCCGCAACAGCACGTCGCCTTTTTTTACTTTATCACCCTGCCCGACACGCCGCGCGACGACCCAGCCGTCGACCCGGCTGGAAATGGAAATCATGTCGGCGGAAATGCGGGCATCGCTTTCAAACACATGGCCGGCCCGGTGCGAAATCCAGCCGGCGCCCCAGACGCCGGCGGCGCCAAGCGCCAACACCAGCACCGATACCCGGATCACGCGGTCTTTTCCTAACCCAATGAGTGTCTTAGGCGACATTTTTCTTTTTCTCCGGCCTTTGGGTATCGAGGTCTTCCATATTGCTGCGAATGGCATTAAAAACCGCAAGGCAGTTATCCAATTCTTGCGGCGAAACCCCATCCAAAATGGATTTGCCAACTTTTTCCGCGACGGCGCGGATATTGGCGATGGTTTGCTCGCCTGCGTTTGTCAAATGAATGGTCTTGGCCCGCCGGTCGGTCTTTGAGACCTGCCGCTCGATCAGACCGCCGCTTTCCAGCGTATCTAAAAGCGGCACCAGGCTCGGCCCTTCAATTCCTAAAATATTGGCCAGATCTTTTTGCAAAAGATCATCGCCGGTGCGGGCGACAAACACCAAGGTCCGCCACGTCGCCTGCGACAGGCCAAGCGGGCGTAATTCCGCATCGACGGCGCGCCGCCATCGGTGGGAAAGTTCCATCAAAGATTGACCAAACCCCGTTTCCGCCTGGATTTGCGCCTGTTTATTCCCCGCCATACAGATAATGCCCTAATAGATAGGTTTCTAACTATTAGGACATTATATATGTAACGGCATCCGGAATGTCCAGCCTTTTTGGGTGGAAACGAGCGATCTTCATTCACCACAGAGAACACAGTGGTTGGATTTATTTTAAACTAACCCCGCCCCAAAATCATATCGGCGGCTTTTTCGGCGATCATGATAATCGGCGAATTGGTATTGCCCGACGTGATATTCGGCATCACCGATCCATCGACGATGCGTAAATGACCGATACCGCGCACGCGTAATTCCGGATCGACTACAGCGCGATCATCGGTACCCATTTTACAGGTGCCGACGGGGTGAAAAATAGTGGTGGCAATATCGCCGGCGCCTTTGGTCAAATCTTCATCCGTCTCGTATTCCAGCCCCGGTTTGAATTCCTCTGGTTTGTATTTTTTAAGCGCGTCCTGGGCGACGATTCTGCGGGTCAGGCGCACCGATTGCGCCGCCACCAATTTATCACCCGGCGCCGAAAGATAATTGGGCTTGATGGCCGGATGCGCCGCAGCGTCCGGGCTATTGATGTGGATCGTACCGCGGGATTGCGGGCGCAGATTGCAGACGCTGGCGGTAAAGGCGGGGAACGGGTCCAACGGTTCGCCAAATTTATTCAGGCTGAGGGGCTGCACATGGTATTGCACATTGGCGGTGGCGAAAGACGGGTCTGATTTTGCGAACAGTCCCAATTGGCTCGGCGCCATCGACATCGGCCCCGACCGCTTGAACATATATTCAAGCCCGATGCCCAACTTACCCATGAGGCTGTTCGCTTTTTCGTTCATGGTGTCGGCGCCTTCGATGCGGTAGGCGCAGCGGATTTGTAAATGATCCTGCAAATTTTCGCCGATGCCGGATAGATCATGTACGGCTTCGATCCCAAACCTGGTCAAAATTTCAGGATTACCGATCCCGGAAAGTTCCAATATTTGCGGCGACCCGACGCTGCCGGCGGATAGGATTACTTCTGCCCTGGCCGCCGCCGATATCGGCTTGCCGCCGCGTTCATATTCGACGCCCACGGCCATCTTGCCATCGAGCAATATACGCTTTGTCAGCGCATGGGTTTCGATTTTCAAATTAGGCCGGTTTTTGGCCGGGCGCAGAAAGGCTTTGGCCGTGGAGACCCGCCAGCCGCGCCGTTGGTTGACGCGGAAATAGCCCGACCCTTCATTGTCGCCGCGATTGAAATCGTCGATTTTTGGGATGCCGGCTTCGGCGGCGGCCTCTTGAAACGCATCCAGGATTTCCCAGGAGAGGCGCTGGCCTTCGACCCGCCATTCGCCGCCTTCGCCGTGGGCTTCATCTGCGCCCAAATAGTAATCTTCGGATTTTCGAAAATAGGGCAACACGTCGTCCCAATCCCAGCCGACATTGCCCATCTGCCGCCAGCCGGTGTAATCCTGGGCCTGACCGCGCATATAAATCATGCCGTTGATCGATGAGCAGCCGCCCAATAAACGCCCACGCGGATAATCCAGCGCCCGGCCGCCGAGCCCGTCTTCCGCCTGGGTCCGGTATCCCCAATCGGTGCGCGGATTGCCCATACAGTAAAGATAGCCGACCGGAATATGGACCCAGATGTAATTATCGTTGCCGCCGGCTTCCAGCAAAAGCACGCGGGTTTTAGGGTCTTCGCTCAGCCGGTTGGCCAGCACGCAGCCCGCCGATCCGGCGCCGACGATGATGTAGTCGAATTCTTCGCTGGGATCACCGTTCATGGGTACGTCCAGTCATTCTTAGAAACCCAGCGTCAATCCCCGCCTCGTCGTCGCCCGGCTTGTCCGGGTGATCCAGGGCCGCAATCGGTTCGCCTCCTGGATGCGCCGAATAAATCGGGGCATGACGGAAGAAAATTTGGGCGCGCCCCTATTATTCGGCCGCTTCTTGCAGCTTGCTAAGGCCCGGCATGATGTCGGCGGAGAAGCGGTCCAGTGATCCCATCGCGTCTTCGTGCGAAATATCGCCGAAATAGAAATCGCAGATGAAATAATTGATGCCTGTCGCTGCGATCTGGCGTTCCATTTCTTCGCCCACCGTATCGGGCGAGCCGGCAATGAACGAGCCGTTCTCGATAGCCGCTTCCACATTATCCATGGCGAGGCTGGCAATCGCCGGTCCCGGCACCTTATTTTCACGCCATAACTTGGCGAGGCTATAATGGTAGCGTTTATAAGCGGGCCGGGCGATTTCCAGCGCTTTTTCGTCGGTGTCGGCGATGATGATGTGACGATTGATCGCTTGCGCCATGCCGTCCGGAAAATTAGGGTCTAACCCCGGTTTGCCGTTCCGTTTGGTGATGCCCTCGCGGAAATTTTCGAGGCAGGTCCTGGCGTGTTCGCGCGACCCCAGCGTGACAAAATTATAGCCCATTTCGGCGACCAGAGCGCAATTGGCCGGGGTCGAAGACGGATACCAGATCGGCGGGTGCGGGTCTTGTTGCTTAGGCTTAAGCTCCATCGGCACGTCTTTGTATTGGAAATGCTTGCCGTCATGGTCGAGCATATCGTGGGTCATGCCATAGATCACGGCTTCCAGGCCATCCAAAAACACTTCGCGCGCCGTTTCCGGATCGACATTGTGGAAATTAAGCTCGAACGGCGAGACGCCGCGGCCGACGCCGATCTGCATGCGCCCGTTCGACAGATGATCGAGGATGGCGATTTCTTCGATCAGGCGCAGCGGCGAATAAAGCGGCAGGAGGTAAACCAACGGCCCTAATTTGATGGTTGATGTGGCTTGCGCCACGGCGCCCAGGAAAACACCCGGCACCGGCACCATGTTCAAGGGCGTCGCGTGATGTTCGGCGACGTGATAGCAGTAAAAACCGGCTTTTTCGGCGGCCTGAATATATTGGATGCGTTGCTGGAACTGTTCGGTCAGCGGAACGTCCGAGCGGTCAACGTGATCAAAAATACCAAATTTCATAGGTTTATCCTCCCCGGCAAACAGTGCTGCGTACATCCCCGTGCGTCAAGACCGATATTGCCATTTCCTTAAAGCCGCCAATGATGCAAACTTGAAAAAAATATTACTGGGGAGGCCCGCGGTGATCGAAATTAAAGATATGAGCTATGTGCGTCTAGGTACGCCCGACGTCGATGGCGCGGTGAAATTCGCATCCGAAATCGTCGGCCTTGAAGAAGGCGAGCGCGACGCAAGCGGCGTATATATGCGCTCCGACCACCGCCACCACACCTTGGCCTATTTCGACGGCGATGCGTCCGATCATACGACCGCCATGGAAGTCTCGGATAGGGCCGGCCTCGAAGCGGCGGCAAAGGAATTGGCCGCCCTTGGTATCGATGTGCATAAAGGCAGCGACGCCGAATGCGAAACCCGCCGGGTTAAAGCCTTCATCAATTTCGGCGACCCGTCTGGCAATTCAATCGATCTGGTTCTTCGCCCCTACCATCACCGGGCGCGCTATTTCCCTGCCCGCGATGCCGGCATTACCGGCTTCAGCCATATCGGGCTTAGATCAAGCGATCCGGCACGAGACGAAGATTTCTGGACCAAAAATTTCAACATGCGGGTTTCGGACTGGCTGGGATCTTGCGGGCTGATCACATTCGATCAAGTGCATCACCGCATCGCGCTTTTTCCGTCCGAAAATCCGGGCGTTCAGCATATCAATCATCAGGTGGAAACATTCGATGATGTCATGCGGTCTTGGTATTTCTTGTGCGACAAACAAATCAAAATTCGTTTCGGCCCCGGCCGCCATCCAACTTCGACCGCGATCTTCGTCTATTTCGAAGGCCCCGACGACATGACTTACGAATATTCAACCGGGGTGCGCATGATTACCGATCCGGAAAATGACCGCCCGCGCCAATTCCCGCCGGGACCGGAAGCGTTCTGCATGTGGGGCGCCATGCCCGACATTCCGGAGTTCCAAGATTGAGCCAGCCCGTAGCCGAAGATATTCAAGTCAGGGTGCGCAAAGCGGCGCGCGCGCTTGGCAATGCCGGGCTGGTCCACGCCTACGGCCATTGTAGCCAGCGCATCGACGAAGATAGTTTTTTAGTCTGCGCCGCAAAGCCGATGGGCATGATCGCGCCCGGCGATGATGGCGATTTGGTGCCCATCGATGGGCCGCTGCCGGATGGTGTCTTGGGCGAGGTTCGCCTGCACCAGCAAATCTACCAAGCGCGGGCCGATGTTGGCGGCATTTGCCGCACCATGCCGCCGAACGCCATGTCGCTTTCGACCCTCGGCCTGACGCCCAAAGCGCGGCATGGCTTCGGTGCTTATTTCTACCCCCAGGCTCCTTTGTGGGATTCGCCGATGCTGGTGCGCGATGACGAAGCCGCCAAAGGCGTCGCCGAAACTTTGGGACAGGCCCGCGCCGTCGTCATGCGCGGCAACGGCGTTGTCACCGCCGGCGATGATATCGAACAAGCGGTTGTCTTCACCTGGTATTTCGAAGACGCGGCGCGCGCCGAATGGCAGGTGCTTCACGCCCGCGCCGCCATCGACAAGGGCGCCGGCGAAGAAAGGCTATTCACCTACGAGCAGGCCGAAATTCGCGCCGTCGGAACCGGGCGCATTTATGAACGCATGTGGGATTATTTGACCCAGAACGACCCGGAGTTACCATGACAGGCCCTCTCCCCCGCGCCTCCGAAGCCTTAAAAGATATCCAGGTCATCGATTTGACCCGCGTTCGCGCCGGGCCGACCTGCGCCCGACAATTCGCCGACTGGGGCGCCGATGTCATTA
>JABMOP010000101.1 GCA_013204125.1 Rhodospirillales bacterium
CAGCTTGCCGTCGAAGTGTAGCCGGGGTCGAATGTAAACATCCCCGTTTCCGCGTAAAGCCGCCGGATGTCGATGACATCCGGGCCCATACTTCCCGACAGCACGGGGAAGTCCCAGTTCTGGCCGGTTCGGTTGTCGATCAGCGTAAAGGCGGGTTCCCTAGTTTTCGCTTTATCTATGAGCATGAACAAATCCTTCCTTCTCAACGGAAGCAACAACGCCCGCTCGGAAAGAATCCCAAACGGTTAATTGAAAGACGCTCATTTTATTCCGGTTCGGGTGGGGGCGTCATTGACGGAGAACAAATTGGGATGTTGATGCTTGCCCCGTGGCGCGGCTCTGAAAGAGTTAAAAGCTCATAATTTGACACACATCTATGATTCGCCGGGCGCTCAAGTATATCCTTAATATCCATTTGACAGTTGGATTTGGGGCCCTTTCCTAATGCGCCTCATGAATAGCGCCGAGAAAAACTCAATCACCATCTCCGTTGAGCCAACCCAGTTGGACGACGTTGCGGCCGGCTTTGAAATTGTCGGACGGGAGGACTTTTCCAATTCCACTGGTTGACTGCACCGGTCGAGATTTTCGACGATGGCAGCGGGGGCATCGCCGGCATGCGCTGTATCCAGATGACGAAGGGAGCCGGAACTGGCAAAAAGATTTTGCCGAGTACGAAAATAATTATGAGCCGATTGAAAAAACTAATTTCAATTATATTCGCGGCAACGTCTAATTTATTGCCGAGATAATATTCCCTGATTGACCAAGGTTGAGTAAATACCATCAGATGTTTGGCGTTCAGAGAATAAGATTTACCATAACGCCGGCGCCCTCGGTTCACAGCCATATTCTCGAAAACCCCGCCTATGCTCAACAAGATAGCTTTTACTTCGGCGGCTCCTAGGCGTTGGAGGTTTCCAGGTCTTCGGTTTCGATTTCACGCATGCGGAATTTCTGCAACTTGCCAGTGACGGTCATTGGGAATTCGTCGACGAAGCGGATGTGGCTGGGTACCTTGAAGTGGGCGAGGCCTTCGCGGCAAAATATCTTAAGCTCTTCATCGGTCATTGCCGAATCCCGATGAAGTTGGACCCAGGCGACGATCTCTTCTCCAAGACGCTCGTGAGGCATGCCGAATACGGCCACCTGGGCAACTTTCGGATGGGTAAAAATGCAGGCCTCGATCTCAGCCGGATAAATGTTCTCGCCGCCTCGGATGATCATATCCTTGAGACGCCCGGTGATGCGGACGTAGCCGTCACCATCCATGGTGCCGAGATCCCCTGAATGCAGCCAACCAGCGGAATCGATGGCGTCCGCGGTGGCCTCGAGATTGCCATAATATCCGCGCATTACCTGATACCCGCGGAAGCACACCTCGCCGATCTCCCCCAAGGGCAGGGTTGTGCCCAATTCGCGATCGACGATTTTTGCCTCCTGGTGGGGCAGGCTGCGCCCGACAGTCTCGGTGCGCCGTTCCAGGGTATCATCTCGTTCCGTCAAGTGGGTGAGCGGTGAGGCTTCTGTCTGCCCGTAGCCGATGAGGATATCGGGGCAATGTAAATCATCGATGACGCGGCGCATGAGATCCACCGGACAAGGCGCGCCGGCCATGATCCCGGTCCGCAGGCTCGATAAGTCAAAACTCCGAAAATCGGGATGTTCAAGTTCGCCAATGAACATGGCGGGCACGCCATGAAGGGCCGAGCATTTTTCACTGTCGATCGTCGATAGAACCGCCCGCGCGTCGAAATGTTCGGCAGGCAGCACGATACATGCGCCGACGCTGAGGCAGGCAAGGTTTGCCAACACCATGCCGAAGCAGTGATAGAAGGGTACCGGAACGCAAAGTTTATCTGCCTCAGTCAAATTCATGGCCCGCGCGGCAAAATAGGCGTTGTTCAATATGTTGTGGTGGCTGAGCACCACCGCCTTGGGAAACCCGGTGGTGCCTGAGGTATATTGGATGTTAATAGGATCGTCGGGATCGAGTGCATCCTCGGCGGATTCCAGTGCCTGTTGCGGAACACTTTCGGCCATTTCAAGGAACTGTGGCCAGGCTAGAAACCCTGGCGCCGGCACATCGGTTTCCTCCGGTGCCACCGGGTCATATACGACCAAGCGGCGTAAATAGGGATAGGAATCGCTGCTAATTTCTGACCCGCCAGCCGCTAGTTCAGGCAAGAGTTCGCGCAACATGTCAACGTAGTTGCTGGATCTAAAGGCCGGCATGGTGAATAGGCCCTGGAGATCTGATGATTTCAACACATGGGCGAGTTCCCGAGGCCGGTTGGCGGGATTTATATTGACCAGGATGGCGCCAATACGTGCCGTTGCCATTTGCAATATGAGCCATTCGATATTGTTGGTGGCCCAAATGCCGATGCGGCTGCCTTTGGCGAATCCCAATGCCAGCAGCCCCCTGGCCACGCGGTCGATTTGGAAAGCCAGTTCGTTATAACTCAAGCGGCGGCGTTGGTGCTGGCTGACGATGGCCTCGCGGTCGCCGTGGCGGCGCGCGATTTGGGAAAAATGCTCGGGGATGGTTAACCCCAACAGGCTCTCGTCCCCACCCCGGTGGAAGTAGCTTTTAACCCACGCCACCTTCCAATTCCTCTACTGCCGTCCAGTACCGATCTACACGGTCCTGGATCTCCCATAAAATTTTATCGTCACGCCTGGGCTCGAAAAGATGGGCGAAACGCCGCTGGGTTTTCAAGTATTTCTCGACCGGCCAGCGTGATCCCGGCCTTAGCGTATGGGTCACCTTACCATCGACATATTCCTTGAGTGGCCAGATGCCGCATTTCACCGCCAGGCGGCCAATCTCGACCGTGTCCTTCGGATCATAGCCCCACCCGGTCGGACAGGGCGACAGCGCGATGATTAGCCGCGGGCCCTTGAGATCATGAGCTTTTGCGATCTTGCGCGAGAGGTCCAGCGGCTCGCAACCGACAACCGTAGCGACATAGGCCGGACGGTTGGCGGCCCAGATGGCAAATAAATCCTTCTTGTTTCCGGGAAATCCCATGGCAACAGCGTCCGTCGCCGTCCGCGCGCCGTGCGGAGTTTCGGGGGATGTTTGCTGGCCGGTGTTGCCATACCCTTCATTGTCGTAACACAAATAAATAAAGTCGAGACCGCGGTCGATGGCACCGGATGTTGCCGACAGCCCGATACCGGATGCAGCACCGTCCCCGGTCAGCACAACAACCTCGAGATCCTCGGCCGCGGACAATTGGCCTTTACTCTTTAATATGTCGAACCCGTCACGGAGCCCCTGCGCGCCGGCCGGCGCTGAGGCCATGGAGGTGTAAAGCCAAGACCCCTGAAACGGAGTGAAGGGGTACACCGAGAGCAATGTCATACAGCCGGCGGCGTTGACAAAAACGGTTTTGGGTCCGAGCACATCGTATATTTCCTTGAGCGCCTGTAATCCGCCGCACCCGGCGCAGAGCGTCGTTCCGGCGCCCAACAAGTGGGTCGACGGGAGGTCTTTCATGCGCTCGAATTGCAGTTTCGTCATGGGTTGGCCCAGTGTTGGTTTCGTTCGACATGTGCGATCGCCTGCAGCTTCCGCATTTCGCGTAGTTCGGTCTCCGTATATAGAAGGCGGGGCGGCGGTGATTTTCCTGTTTTGGCTGCCTTCTCTATCTCAGCGGCAATTTCATAAAACTCCTCGGCGCGGATGTCGCGTCCTCCGAGGCCACCAACGAAACTTGCGAGGACCGCCGGCGGTCGTGAAACCCCAAACAGCGCCGCTGCGACCTCGCTGTGCAACACGCCGCCCATACCGATCGACAGGTTCTGGTCGATGACGGCGACGCCTTTCTTGCCGGTGAGGACCTGGCGGAAGGCGTCGGCGGGAAACGGCCGAAAAAGCCGTGGCCGGGCCAAACCGATGGCGATGCCGATTTTTCGCAATTGGTCGACGGCATCCTTGGCTTTGGTAGCGAAGGAGCCCATCATCACCAGAACCAAATCAGCGTCATTGGTGCGGTAGCACTCCAATGCCGGGTTGGTGCGTCCGAACCGGTCGGCGAATTCCGCGCTGATCCTATCGTATACTGTGAGCGCTGCTTGCGCCGCCAAGTGGGTCTCGTAGCGGAAATAGGAATAGGGTGCCCCTCCCATCACCGCGACAGCCTGGCTGACCGGTCGTCCGCTACGGAACACGGCGGCTTCGGGATCGATTTTCGGCAGGAAGGCGTCTGCTTGTTCCGCCGTCGGCAGGTCCACCGGTTCGCGCGTGAACGACAGATAGAATCCATCGAGATTGACGATTACCGGCAGCCGAACGCTCGAATCTTCCGTCAGGCGGTAAGCCATCAGGACGCTGTCGACAACTTCCTGGCAGGTGGCGCAATGAATCTGCAGGAAACCGCTGTCACGTGCCGCCAGGATATCATTGTGGTCGGGTTCCAGGGTGATCGGCGCGGCCAAGGCTCTCGACACGTTGACCAAGACCAGGGGCACGCGCCAACCGGCAACCGTGTACAGCATTTCCATTCCGTACAGGAGTCCTTGGCTTGAGGTGGCGGTGAAAACCCGAACGCCGGTGGAGGCCGCCGCACCCGCCGCCGTGATCATGCTGTGCTCGGAATCGACGATGACCATGCGCGCATCCATTTCTTCGAGGCCGATCCAGCGCGAAAGGGTCTCTATAATTTCCGTCTGCGGCGTGATGGGAAAGGACGGCACGTATTCGGCGCGGGCTAGCCGGGCGCCCCAGGCGGCAGCCGCGTTTCCGGTGAGGAGCCTCTGGGTCATACCGCATACTCCAATTGATCTCTCTTCGCCGCGCTTGCTTCGGGAAGGGCGGAGATGGCGTGCGGCGGGCACTGCGCGACGCAAATGAGGCATCCCTTGCAATGGTCGTAGTCAATGGCCGGGTACCCTCGGTCGTCGGTCGTTATTGCGTTATCGGGACAAAACGATCCACAAATCCAGGCGCATTTATTGCAATTCTCGTAATCGATGATCGGGCGCATGGTGCGCCAGAGGCCGGTCAACACCTGGACGCTGGTTGCGGCGCCATGTATGGCAGGACTTGAGATCAAGGCATCTTCAATGGGAATATCCACCCATCCGGGCCGGACATAGTCGACGGCTGTCACCTCTTTTCCTTCGATCAACAAGCCTTCATGAGGTGCCATGAAATCATAGGCTAGAACTGCTTTTTCAATATTCTCGGCGATAATATTTTCATCAAAAAGACCAAGTTCCTGGCGCACCGCCGCTCGCAGGGTTTCAAGCGTGACGATGCCGCAAAGACGGGCGGCAGCGCCGGCGCAGACGGTGCCAATATAGGGCTGCTGAGACCGGTCCTCGTAATCTTCGGTCGGCAAGATCAAAATCCGGCTGCTGATATTGAGGCGTCGCCGCCACTCCTCGTCGGCGATGCCGCTATTGATGAGCAAAACCGTATCTGGCCCGATACCCTGTGTAACGCCGGCGGCCGGCATCGGTATCAGGCTATCATCGGCAACAACGATCAAATCCGGGTTAATTATGATGCCCCGTTCATTAATCGCCGTTTTGTCGGCGCGAACATAAGCTGTAATCGGTGCCCCGCGCCGCTCTGCGCCGTACCGCGGCGCATCTTGGACATTATAGCCTTCAAGGAACAGTGCGGTACCGAGAATGCGGCCCGCAGTCTTCATTCCTTGACCGCCACGCCCATGGAAACGAAATCGATACATAGCCCCTCCAACGATGGATCGGTCGACTTTTTTCTTAGGCGTTGGTTTCAACGAGCTGGTTAGAAAATCGACCACCTCCGGGTTTTCATTGCTCTCTGCACTCTTTGTTCGGCGATTCCAAACGCCACATCGCGGGGGATGTCGCCTTTGGCATTGGAGATATCGAGTACCTCCTTCATATTGGTGCGAATTTTTTCTTCGATCGTGTCGAAAGCCGTTGCTTGACTGGCGCCCCGATACTCCATTGCAGCGCAGATCACACCACCTGCATTAGCGATAAAATCGGGCAGGTTGATTATACCCTTCTCGTGTAACCGCCGTTCGGCAATCTCGCTCAAGGGTATATTTGCGCCCTGGGCGACGATGTTCGCGTCCAACAGTTCGACATTCCTCTCGGTGATGACGTCGGGCCGGGCCGCTGGAATCCATATATTGCAGGGAATGCCGACGATATCCTCGCGATCAATAATTTCGCCGCGATCATAGTTCCCGACACTTTTCCCAGCTGCCTTCAATTTGGTCAATTGGCCGACATCGAGTCCCGTTTCGTTATAAACGGCACCTCGCGAATCAGAGGCGGCGATGATAATGGCTCCTTCTGCTTCCAGGAAGCGTGCAACATTGCGACCGACTGCCCCAAATCCCTGGATGACGATGCGGGCGCCGGCCATCTCAAAATCGCAATATTCGAGCGCGACATCGATAGCGTGAAACAGCCCCCAGCCCGTGGCCCCCAATTCGTCCAGGGGTATCCCGCCAACTTCGCGCGGCAAGCCGATGGCGCGACCGATTTCGTCTTGAATCCAACCCATGCACATTTCATCGGTGCCCATGTCGGGACCGAAAATGTAATCCTGGATATCGCCCAGGGCACAGGCGAATGCCCGGATCAGGGTCTCCTTCTCCGCTCGGGGCATGCGGGGATCGCCTTTCAACACCGATTTGCCGCCGCCATGGGGCAGACCGGCCGCCGCATTTTTCAGGGTCATGGCGCGGGCAAGTCGGAAACACTCGACGGTTGTCACATCAGGCGCCATGCGCAAGCCACCGATCGAGGGCCCTGCGGCAACATTGTCGACGACCAGGACGCCGTTCAATCCGATCGCAGGGTTGTGGACGTGAATGACTTTTGCCGGGCCTAAAGCGTCGCCGAATCCGAAGGCGCTTACGATGTCGGCGCCGGCTTCAGTGCGCGCCGATATCTGTTTAATGTCATTTGACG
>JABMOP010000102.1 GCA_013204125.1 Rhodospirillales bacterium
CTGTATAAGCGGGCGCGGTATTACCGGCATCGACGGTAAAACCGCCCAAATGCGGTCCGGTCATTGCCACGTAGCGCACCGGGGATCAGAGCATTTTTTCTGTAACGAAAGCGAAGACGAAGATTGCCTGATGGTTGGCTTCTACATGGGCGCTGCCGATGTGCAAGCCGCGGGATACGAATTTAAGGGCGAAGTGACGGCTGAAGACCTGGCGACCCCGGGGGTTACGCTTACGGGCGAAATTTTCGTCCATTTAGATGACGTAAAGCCGGAAAATATGGAAGCCGGCGACGGCTGGATGATAAGTGATTTCCGCATCCCCATTGGCCGTCACAATGGTTATTCCTCAAGCCTATTCCGCGCAAAGTTCATGCCCGGCGCCGTTCATAAAAAACACCGCCATGAAAACTGCGATGAAATATATTATATCCTCAGCGGAGAAGGCTTGGCCGGAGCCGGTGATGACCGGGTTGAAGTGCGGGGCGGCCATTTCCATTACATCCCGAAGGGGGTGGAACACTGGCTCCATAATCTAAGCGAAAGCGAGCCTTTGGAAGTGGTCGGTATTTATGTTGATGCTGGGAATGTAATCGAGACCGGTTATGTCTATATGGGCGATGTAACCGAAGAGGATATCAAGGCCCGCACAGCCGTCTCTGGGGCTTGATTAACTGGTTCTTAAGCCTGTTACCGCAGACTAGGCCACAATAAAAAATAGTAAGTGGTGAACGTGGTGGCGGACCCAATATATGCGGTTCCGAACGGATACGGCGGTGGCGATATCGTTGCCGCTGGTGTCCCCTGGCTGGCATCCAAAGTTGGCCCGGATTTTGGTGCATGTTCTGCCGCCCTATCCCCATGCCTAGATCACCCTGAAATTTTTTCAGCTAACAGCCCTCGGAACGCTCATGAATGTTCACTAGCGGGCGCCAAGGAGATGAATCGATGACGGATGTGGAACTGCGTCGTGCAACCGATGAAATTTCATCGTTGATCGAAGCTGCGCGCACTCAGATCGCGGGCCAAAGGTCACCCGACATTAACCCAATCCATGATCGGATTGCAGCCCTCAACAAATTTGTTGCGGATAATAGTAATGCGGCAAAACGCGCGGCCTCAGCACCGACGGTCGCGGCGATGGCGAAAATTATAAACGATCTTGATGATTTGGAGCGGAGATGGACATCGACATTTTCACCTGAAACCAGTCAGCCCGCAGTACAGGAGCGTTAGGCACATACCATGGAAATTGGCGGCATAGACTATATGAAATTTACACTCTCCCTGATCTTCGTGCTGGGGCTGATTGCGGGGCTTGCGGTCGTGGCCAAGCGTGTCGGGCTCGGCAACCGGGGGCCCGTCGCCCGTGGCCGGAACAAGCGACTCTCGATTGTTGAAACCATGGCGCTCGACGCAAAACGGCGGGTTGTCATTGTGCGCCATGATGACATTGAACACCTCATACTGCTTGGCGGATCGGACGAACACGTTATTTCCTCGGCCGATGGACAAGCGAAAGAGCCGATAACGGTCGGCACCGGCCCGCGATCTTTCCTCAAGGCGATTGAGCAGCCGCAGGAGGCAGCCGGTTGAAGCCTCGATCCCGGCATCTAATCAGGATCGGGGCGGCCGTTATCTCGCTCGCCCTAGTCGGGGCGGCAAGCGCGCCAGCCCTGGCGCAATCTTTGTCGCTGGATCTCGGCGACGGCCCGTCCACCACCGGACGACTGATCCAATTTTTCTTATTGTTCACGGTCCTGTCGATCGCCCCGTCGATCCTGATTATGGTGACGTCTTTCACGCGGATCGTCGTCGTGCTGTCGTTTCTTCGAACGGCAATGGGCGCCCAGCAAACGCCGCCCAATCAGGTGATTGTCAGCTTGGCGCTGTTTATGACTTTGTTCATTATGACACCAACGATAGAAAATTCTTGGGACCAAGGCATTCGTCCCTATATCGATGGTCAGATCGATGAAAAAATAGCGTTTGAGCGTAGCACCAAACCTGTCCAGACCTTCATGCTGCGTCAGGTCAAAGAGTCGGACGTCAAGCTATTTATGGATGTCGCCAAAATACCTCAGGTGGATTCGTTAGAAAATGTTCCAATGCGGGTGCTTATTCCAGCTTTTATGATTAGCGAGTTGCGACGAGCCTTTGAAATCGGATTTCTGATTTTTATACCATTTCTAGTCATCGATATGGTTGTCGCCTCAGTGCTTATGTCGATGGGTATGATGATGTTGCCGCCGGTTATTATCGCGCTACCGTTCAAGATCATTTTTTTCGTCCTGGTGGACGGCTGGTTTCTGATCGTCGGCAGCCTAGTAGAAAGTTTCGGCACTGGAATCGCCGGCCCTTAAAATGCTAGGAAGCGTTATCGAATAGCTCTGCAATAAAGGGCGGAAGATCAAACGCAGCCCGGTGCATCGCCGGCGAATAATAGCGCGCCTTGATTCCAGTTTCCGCCCAACGGCGGGTCAGATCTTCTATAGAAATATGACGCAAAGCCGGATCATCACTCGCCCAACCCAAGGCCAGGAAGCCACCCACATATGTCGGGATAACAGTCAGGTAGAATGCCACATCGTCAAATTCGCGGCCCAAGCGTTGGTAGCAGTTGGAAAGTTCGCCCGGTTGCAGGAATGGAACGCCGCATTGAGCGACAAGAATTCCGCCGGGCCGGAGCCGCTGATGGCAGTTCTCATAAAACTCTTGGCTAAACAAAGCCTCGCCAGGTCCGATGGGATCGGTCGAATCGACAATGACGATATCGAAAGTTTCACCACTGTCTTTTACGTATTCGCAGCCGTCTGCGGTCACCACTTCGGCCCTGGAGTCGTCGAAGGCGCCGTCACTCAGCATTGGCAGAAATTGGCGTGAAACATCAATAACGCTGCGGTCAATTTCGACCAAATGGGCGGCTTCGACCGATGGATGGCGCAATACTTCACGCAACACGCCGCCATCCCCGCCGCCAATTATCAAAACCCGCTGCGCCCGCCCGTTCGCAATTAACGGCACGTGAACCATCATTTCGTGATAGGCGAATTCGTCTTTTTCCGTGGTTTGTACGATACCGTTGATCGCAAGCACTCGTCCGAAACTAGGCGTCTCGAACACGGCCAAATTTTGGTGCTGGGAGCGGACTTCATGAACAATTCGCGTGATTTCAAATCTTTGTTGAAAACCCTGATTGGAACTTCCCGAATACAGCGTCTCTTCGAACCAGGTCAAGGGTTTAGCCCGCGCCGCTGCTCGCTAAGATTAATCGACAACGGCTGGAAAGCTTGTTCGAGGATGGGCATGCAATCGTAGGGGTCACACTTTCCACACATGAAAATATCAATTGCGGCAAATTCCCGTTCGGGCCAGGTATGGATGCTGATATGGGATTCGGCGAGTACAAGGACGCCGGATACACCGCCACTTCCTGAGAATTTTTTCAAATGTATATGCAGAATGGTCGCATCTGCCGCCTCGGCCGCTTGGCGGAGTGACTTTTCAATAACATCTTGATCCGTCAGATTTTGGGCGCCCCATAAATCCAACAAAAGATGGACTCCAGCAAATTTTACGCCATCTCTGGAAACGAAGTAATCTTTTACCGGCGCCTCTGCCGCGGGAACTTCCGTCAGTAATGAGGTGGTATTTTCTTTCGTATTCATGAGCCGGTCCGTGCATTTGATACTCTGGAAACCGGCGTTTTAATTGATCTGCCAATTAAAGCAAGCCGCTGATGTCCTGGGCCCATAAATAGCGGCGAATTAATTGACAGTGCTAAGTTTGCCTGCCTTTAGACGTTCTCTATAGGATGACATGAATGTCTTGAAATTACTCACGGTTTTCACCTTACTGGCCACCGAGCGGTAATCAATCAAACCCGCTGAATTGGCGCTCGATATCAGCTTGAAGGCACCTTCGAATGGGGTGCCATCCATGCTCTCGCCATATTCCTGGCGTAATCTTACGACACCGCGCTCATTCTCACTAAGCGCAAATGCAACTGCCAAATTTAGAACCGTTTGCGCCTGACGCTCATCAAGCTTGTCACCTGGCCTTGCGCCCATAGTCTGAACAAGGCGCTGCAAAAATTTTGCTGAATTGGTCCAATCCTGGTTCTTCCAGTATATTTCCGTGCGCAACAAATCGGCCGCGCGGCTGTCATCATCTTCCAGCAACTGGATTGCCGCCGCAGACTGGTTAATTTCAGTGAGAGACCGCGCAGCTAAGAGCCTTCTCTCCCTGGCGAGATCGGTCGGCAGACCCGGGGCTTCAGACTTTTTCAAGGCCGCCCCAGCCTCGCCAGGCTCTCTATTCAACAACCTCACCGCCGCGAGGCGCGCACCGACACGTGCCTTTTCAATACCTTTTAGCCGAAAGTTTACTTGCTCATCTAATAATTTTGCAGCGCTATCCAGTAAATCCACAGCGGCCAGCCGATCAGCCAATTTGCGGATCATTTCATCCCCTTGCTCGCCCGGCGGCGTCAATTCCTTAAACTCTTCAAACAAAGCAATCGCCCTTACGGGCTGCATATCGTTTGAAGCTTCGTTGAGATATAGATCTGCGAAAGCCTTGGTCATTTCACCTGTAACACCCGCAGTATCCGGGTTATCACGAAAATAGGTGACCGCTTGGCGCAATGTCCGCAAACCGTTCCGGAAGTCGCCGATGCTAATATATGACCGGCCGAGTTTACGCAAAAGATCGAACTCGAATTGGCCGCCGCGCCAGGAAAATCTGAGCTTCTCCAACTCTTCGATCGCTTCCTTTGTATCAATTTTCTTTTGTACCAGCAGCAACTCGGCGCGCTTTACGATGGCTTGGGCAATACTTGGCCGATGTTCGCCTTTTTCGACCTCCTCCCATGCGGCGATGGCCGCGTCGAAATTCCCCGATAGCTGGTTGACCTGACCTTCGATTAGGGCGAGCTTGTCTATATCAGTACCCTTCGGTTTTTCCTGGGCCAGAACGCCCAAATATCTCGTGGCAAACTGAATATCCCCGACGGCAACACCTGTATTGGCGATAATCATACCAAGCGGCATTTTCATGGGCCGCGGGTAGGATCTGAATATTGACCCTTTTTGCTTGAAAATTGTTGCCGCTTCGGTCGCCGCGCCTTTGCCGGCCAAAATGACCGCGCGCCAAAATTCTGCTTCGTCGGTGCCGTTGAGATTGGTATCAAAAATATCCTTTTCGGCAGCCTTCATTCGGCCAATGCTAAAATTAGTCATACCTCGCAATAACAGGAATTCGGGACTACTGACCACCGTCGGGCGGTCGGAAGCGACGGTGTTTAATATCCCGATTGCTTCCTGTCCGAAGTTTATGGACATCAAAAATTGGGCGAGCGCCAGACGCGGACCTTCACGTTTGTTGCCCGGAACACTGGTCACCCGGTCAAACAATTCACTCCATTCGCGGTTGAGGGAGCTGTTGCCTTTAAGCCGGCGCGCTTTGCTCCAAACACTGGGTTTGAACACACGGGTAAGCGTTTTGAAGCCGCCAAGCTTTGCGTTAGCCGCGTCTTTCGCAGATAACGATGACAACACCAAATTCCCGGTGCTGGTTAACGCGACGCCTTGAGGCATCGCGCGCACCCTGAGATCGTCAATATTGGGTTTTATGACCATGCCTTGTGCGCTTGAAAGCACTTCAAATTGCGGAAATTGGTAGCTGTCCTTCACGCCATGAGCAAGAAGGATAAACGGTACAACGAGCAAATTATCTCCGACCTCGGGATCGCGGATCGGTATTGCTTCTCCAGCGCTTGCGATCGGCAGGAACATACGTGGCCCGGTAGTGAATTGCGGCTGCGGTATTGGTTCAAGCGCCGTAACCGGCTCAAGCGGCTGCTCCTTAAAATCATAAATCCATGCCAAACCATCGCGGCGAACACTGGGATTGAAGCCTTCGTTGGTCACCATACGCAGGAAAGTCCCCCGCGGTGTTGATATCTGGCTAACCGACGTTACGACCCCTTTAAGTTCCGTAGCAATTTTGTTGGTGTCGATGGTGCTTGATTTATCAAAGACAATCCAAAGACTTCCGGAACGCCTGAATACCGCAGATGCAACCGGCTCGCTCCAGTCAAATCGGATGCTGGCTTCGCCGGCGGGAGAAGATTTTTTCGTTGGCGACGACGACGGTGCGGCGGCAGTGTCTTCGGGCGTTGGTGCGCCGGTCTGCGTATTGCCCTCTTTGGCTCCACCTGCATCCACAACTGCTGCCGGCTGCTTGGGCCCGGACGGCGGGCTTTGAACGCTAGAGGCAGTGGTAGGTTGGTTTGGGCCGGTTAGCGCCAATGGCACCGGCTTTGTCGCACTCTCCGGTTTTTGTTCTGGGCTGGGCTTAGGCGCTGCTGGAGCTTGCTGGCGGTCCGGTTTCTTCGGTGCATTCGTCGGTTGCTTCGGCGCGTCAGCGGCTGGCGCTGGCTTCTGAGCTAAATCGACCGTTGGTGTAACCGGTTTAGCGGGCGCTGCGGGCTTCGGCGAGGCGGCGGGCAACGGCGAGGTCGCCGTAGAATTCGCATCATTGGCTGCCGTTGGGTTGTAAACATCAACAACCACCTTCGCCCCGCTCCTCAAATGACGGATACGCGAGCTGGACGGGACCTTCAATATCACGGTGGTTTGGTTTTGGCCGACCTGAGACTCCGCCCCCGGCGCGTTCCGCAAATTAGCCCGATTGAGGCGAGCCAGATCAATATTGGCCGGCCGTTCAAAAGTCAGATAGGCGCGGTTGCCGCGCTTGTCCACTTTGTAGCCAACAGAGCTAGACCAATCGAAAACTATCCGGAGATAGTTTGGATGCGGGCCAAATCGGACACCAATTCGTTCCAACGATGTCGGTGCGCGCGGCATTGCCCGAGGCGGCCCAGCCGCTGCCGTGGGTGGTGTTTGAGCCAGTTGGGTGGGCCTTACTGCCGCCTGAGAGAGCTCCACAGGAGCCGCTGCCGCAGACGGCGTTGGAGACTTTACAGCGTTGCGTTTGGTCTGTTCGGGAGGATCAATTTCGACCACATCAACAATTACGGCCCTGCCGCGCTGGGAATAATTGAGATCAAAGTCTCCCTGCAGTGGAAAGACAATCGTTCGTCCGGCATTTTGCACCTGAGGCGCGCCGACATAGCGGGAAATCGGGCCCGGAACACCAGCAAAATTTGATTCGACCCGCCTGCCAAAGCGTAGGACCAATTGGCGTTTGTCGATGTTTGCCGTAAATGGGACAGGCGCGGGCCAGTTGAATATTATTCTACCAAATCCTGTGCCCAGGCTAACGCTCACTGCGACAGGATCGGCCGCTGCCGGAGCCGCTGCCAATATCACCAATGTTAACAAAAGTAGCTTTGCAGAGGCTTTCAATGCCAGACAACCGTTCAAATTTTTCCGCCCGTCGCCATTATCACGATATCGATACGTCGAGACAACAATTGCTCATTCTCTGGGGAAATCCCCGTGGGCTTTATCGGACGAATTTTACCATACCCAAATTTAATTATTTCCTTATCGTAACCTGCTTCAGTCAAGGCATTGGCAACCGCCGATGCTCTGGCAAGCGACAACTCCCAATTCGATTGATAGATATTCCCGGTAAATGTTTTTTCATCGGAATGGCCATTAATCCCTATTTGATTGTCAATTTGGTGTAAGACACCGCCGAGATCGAACAGCGCCTTCCCTGCTTCTTCAGTTAATTTTGCGCTTCCGGGCTCGAACAGACTGGCACTTGGCAATGATAGGACGATTCGGTCCGCCATTGGAACCAGCAAACTACTGCGCAAAATTTCACTTTTCTCAGTTTTTTGATTCAGCACTGCAATCAAATAATCCAGATTTATGGCGCGCTTCCTGATTAGTGTTGAAATATTGTATTTAGCACTCGGAACTTTTGTTGGCTCGGTTCGTGCCGGATTTAGCGTCCTGGACAACGCGTCAATCATTTCCTCCCAGCGATCAATTTGAACATTGGACATGGAAAACAGCATGACGAAAAATGTCAGCAACAAGGCGACAAGATCGGTAAATATCAACAGCCATGCCACCGATGGCTGTACCGAAGGCGAGGCACTCCAATTATCGGTCATTCTGGTCGATCCCGATATTCGGATTTGGGGCGCCGCCATTGCTTCGGTTTAGTTTGCTCTCACCAAAAGTGGCCGCAAGCGCCCGATATACCGCGCCAACTTCGCTTGACGGGCGAACGTAAAACCACATTTCTATTTTATCCGGTTCGTCCGACCGCATGCCGATGGAAATCGTGTCCGGGGGTGTCCCACGCGACAGCATTTCGCGCACGAAAGATCCAGCGCGGGCCATTTGAAGGGATTGACCGGTCGGCAATAATTCGGTGCCGTTCGGTTCGCTGCCGACGATGAATTCTATATCATAATGTAGTCCCGGCGGGCGGCTGCTGAGAGACGCAATTATGCGGTCTACCAAAGGAATCTGCCCCTCGCGGATTTTTACAGTGCCTCGGTGAAATAGAGAATCAGCATCCAAAATAACCCGCATAATACTGCCGGGTTGCACGATCTCAATTTTTTCCACACCCAAAGCGGTCGTAAATAGGCCGTTGAGCACGTCCTGAAACTCCTGAGCACCAATAAAGCGCCCGGAGTTTGACGTAAACACCGTCAGTTCTGTGCTCGGGCGACGAACCGGCGCAAATGTGGAATTGAGGCTGTCCATGACAGCCTTCGACTTTACGTTCTCAAAGGTTGATATGGTCACCAATAGGATAAAGAATGCCAAAACCAGCAGGTAAAGGCTTAGGAATTGTATGGTGGTAGATATCCCGCGTCCGGTCGGCACGCTCCGCTGAAATTGGACGGGCTGTTCCATGCCCGATTAATCTAGGCCAGCTAATATCGCGTCGATGTCTTCCTGCTTTATTGCGTTGCCCTTTAACTGCGGTCCATTTAGCAGGCCCTCATCTGAACTGACCTTTTTATCTGACGCCCTTGATTTTTTTGCTGATTTCTTCGGCACCTTCTTTTTGGAACCCTTTTTGGACGTTGTTCCGAACGCATCAATCAGCGCATCTACCCTGTCCTCGATATGTTTAAGGGTGGAAACGACTTTTGAAATCCGCTGCCCGGTAACATCTTGAAAGCCGCAAGCGGTATATATACGAACCGTTAGATCCGTCAGCTTGGATTTTACTTTGCCATCCAACCCATCCGCCAAGTCGTCAATTCCCTCAGCCGCGGTCATGATTTCATGGGTGGCTTGCTCGGTGGCATCTATAATTGCATCCAGTTCACCTGACGCCACCGGCAAATATTCGGATTTCACATCATCTGGAACCAGCGATGCGATATCAGATTTTGCAGAGGCGATGAATTCGGCGAGTTGTTCCAATTCATCGCGTAATTCTTTATTTGTCGCGCCAGCTTTTAGAAGGGCGGATTCCACGGCCTCTTGAACAATTAGCGCAACCGCATCGAAATTAACGCCGCCGCCGCGTTCGTCCTGAAGGGATTTAAGCCGATCTATGAGATTCTTATTTACCTTGCGCCGTGCCATGGGAATAGCACTAAAAATCGCCCAAGACGCTGGCCATCTTTGATTTGAGCGTTTCGGCATTAAAGGGTTTCACAATATAATTTGAAACACCGGACTGCTTAGCGGCAATCACATTTTCAGATTTACTCTCAGCGGTCACCATGATGAAAGGGATATGTTTTAATCCATCATCACCGCGAACTTCGCGCAACAATTGAATCCCGGTCATCGGTTCCATATTCCAATCGGAAATGACCAAACCAAAATCACCTTTGTGTTCACGAAGCACTTCGAGCGCTTGAGTGCCATCCAACGCTTCTTCGACATTCTCAAATTTAAGCTGCTTGAGCAAATTACGCATAATCCGCAACATCGTTTTATAATCATCCACGATCAGGACCCGCATGTTGGTATCAACCGCCATGAAACACTCCAATTCCTAAATACAATCAAATTTCAAAAGCAAAAATTATATTCTTTAATGCTACCAAATAGATAGTAACTGACCCGCTATGATTTCAACCATTTTTCAGATACTTAATAATAAATTATTGACCCGGCTATTTGCTCGTACCGGCTCCTGGAAGCGGCAATGAGCGCAAAGTGCTTAATTTCACCGTCATATCCTTTGCTTTGGCAGAGTTCATTTGTGCCATAACCGGCGCTAATTTCCGCTCTTTCATGCGCTCAGCGACGAGAAGTAACGTATCAATATCAAGCTCTTCAAAGATGCGCGCAGCATCTTTGGGCTTCATGTTCTCATAAATTTTAACAAGGCTTTTGACCTGCGTTTCTTCTTGATCGCCGTGCTTCTTGATGAGCCCGTCAATGGCGACCTGAAGATTGCGAAATTCTTTAATTTTTTGATCGATTCGTTTCTCCGCAGCGCTCAATATCCCCTCCCGAACCGACAATTCCTCAAACCTGTTTTCAAGAACTTCACGGCGTTCGGCAAGTTTTTGCAAAACATCAATCTCAGTCTGAGTCAGCAAAGTGGGGTCATTCTCCGGCGCGCGTGGATCGTCGGCACCTGAAATCC
>JABMOP010000103.1 GCA_013204125.1 Rhodospirillales bacterium
ACTCCTAATTTCAAACGATAGCCCTGCATGTCAACGGATGCAAAAAAAACCTGACCCTTTTTTCCCGCAACTCTCTAGATACGGACGCACCTTCAATATTGGCTAACAGCGGACATTAGGGACCCCTCAATTTAAGGTCCGCTATCCCCTGCCATCTCAACCGGCCGATGCAACACAGGCGTTAAATCTCTCCGCCGGCGTTTCAATCTCCAATTCGCAATTAATTTTATTACAAACATCAGGTTGTAAAAGAAAATTAGTTTTTCGACGACAATTTCTCTCCTTCAGTTTATTCTAATTTGGAATCGAATTGGTTTTTGCAGGATTCTGTAATCAATGAAAAGTGCCTTCGAACGACGTGTTTTTTTTGATGGTGAATTAATTTTCAAAGAAGGTGATGGTGGTGGTCAGGCTTTTCTTGTTGAATCCGGCCAGGTGTTGCTCAGCAAACTAGGCGCGGATGATCAAACTATAGAAATAGCTCAAATTGGTGCGCGTTCTCTTTTTGGTGAAATGGCTGTCATTGATCAGAGCGCGAGGATGGCGAGCGCCCGCGCCATCGGGAAAACAACTTTGATGGAGATTGATAAGTTAGTACTTGAACAAAAACTTGAATCGGTTGATGAGGATATTCGAAAATTATTTGAAATGCTGCTTCACTATATTCGAGATACGCTGCCCTACAATGAGCGGGGAAAAACAGAATTGACCGCGCTGGAAACTAATATGGATGCACTTGCGCGGCGAACCCTGCAATCGCCTATCGTGACCAAAGCGAATGAACTAGAAGATTTATTTCTCGTGGCCTTGTTTCAATCTCTTGCTGCCTATGCAGCGCGCCGTCTGCCACCTGAGGGTTAATCCACACCTGCTCATTGCTCATTTGGTGCAATGGCTCCTGATCTGCCGAGCGCTGATAATCATCTCTTTCTGTGGTGCGCGGAGGTTCAATGTGAGCGTCTCCCGTCTTTCAAAATGCACCTAAGAAGGATACCAGCATGTTTGCGTACCGGATATGAAGCGCAATTTCATTGATCGCTATCAAAACCGAATTGTGTTCGGTCTGATAGCGATGGACTTGAGTAAAATTGTTAATGTCGATCCGAGTTAATAAAATGATGGCGGTCAATGCATCGGCTGGGTAGTTCAAACATCATTGCATTGTGACCGACATGGAAAAGCAATCTACCTACCCGCTGTACAGCATCATCGGCCTGTTCTGTGGACCAATAATTGCCGCTGCCATATTGTTGAGCCCGCCGCCGAGCGGATTGACTCAACAGGGTTGGTTTACGGCTGCTGTCGGCGCATGGATGGCGATGTGGTGGATGACCGAAGCCGTACCGCTGGCTGTTACCGCATTTTTGCCGCTTGTCCTGTTCCCGATACTGGGAATCCGCGGCATAAATATGACGGCAGAATCCTATGCTCATCCGCTTATTTTCCTTTTTCTTGGCGGGTTTTTACTCGCGCGGACGATGAATGTATGGGGATTGGATCGCCGCTTGGCCTTAAATGTATTGTTGTTTTCCGGCGATAATCCGCGCGTGATAATAGGCGCGTTGATGGGGGTGACAGCCTTTCTCAGCATGTGGATCAGCAATACCGCAACGGCCATGGCAATGCTGCCAATCGCCATATCGATTGCCGCAACGCTTTCCAAACCGGAAAACGGATCGAAGCAAGACCCGGCGCCGGCTATGCTGCTTGGGATTGCCTATGCTGCAACGATCGGCGGCATGGGGACAATTATCGGCACGCCGCCAAATGCGCTGTTTGCAGCGTTTATGGATGACGCCTACGGAATCGAAATTGGATTCGTCCGCTGGATGATGATCGGCGTGCCGCTGGTCCTGATATTGTTGCCAATTACCTGGCTGGTCCTGACACGCGTGACCTTTCGCATCTCCAATTCAGGATCACTCAGGACTTCCGAGGTCGTTGCTCAACGATTGGCTGAGCTCGGAACGTATTCCAGAGCCGAACGTTATTTAACGGCAATCATGCTAGCTGTCGCGTTGGGTTGGATATTCCAGACGCCCCTCACATCGGTTCTGCCTTGGTTGCGTCTATCGGATGCGGGGATCGCAATGACCGGTGCCCTGCTTGTATTTGTGATTCCGTTAATTTGTCGAAAGGTCGTTTTCTACTGGGTTGGAAAGAAGCCGTCGATATTCGCTGGGATGTGCTTTTACTATTCGGTGGTGGCTTGGCTTTGGCAGCGGCAATGAGCAAATCGGACCTTGCCGGGTGGATCGGCATTCAGCTCTCCACCCTCGGAACGTTACCTATTTTTCTGCTGTTGCTGTCGATCGGCATATTGATGGTATTCGTTGGCGAACTGGCCAGCAACACTGCCATGGCGGCGGTATTTTTACCCGTCGCCGCCGCGATCGCGATAAGCTTGGGTGAACCCGCCATCCTGCTAACATTGCCGGTCGCCCTATTTGCGACGCTCGGGTTTATGCTGCCTGTGGCCACGCCTCCCAATGCCGTTATATTTGGCAGTGGACTAGTCAAGCAGCGCGACATGCTTCGTGCCGGCATTATTTTGGATCTTGTCGGGATCGTTATCGTAGCTTTGGCAATTGTTTCCTTGGGGAGACTGGTGATGTTTCCGTCCTAACCTCAAGCAATATCTCAATACCGGCATTTGGGGCCGCAATTTGTTGACACCTGCCTTCCCTCCGGCCATGCTCCGCAGCATTAATAATCTACATCAGGAGGGAACGTATCATGGGAAAATTTGTCGAGCTGACCGCCGCCGACGGGCATAAATTTGACGCCTATCGCGCCGAGCCGGCGGGTGCGCCAAAAGGCGCCATTGTCGTCATTCAAGAAATTTTCGGCGTCAACAATCACATTCAAGCGGTCACAGACGGCTTTGCCGCCGATGGCTATCTCGCCGTTGCACCGGCGCTTTATGACCGCGCCGAACGCAAGGTTGATCTGGGATATGACGAAGAAGGCCGCCAAAAAGGCATGGCCGTCCGCGAAGGCGTGGCCTGGGATGATGTGGTCAAAGACATCATTGCGGCGCGGGAATCGGTTTCCAGCGCCGGCAAAGTTGGCATTGTCGGCTATTGCTACGGCGGCACGGTTGCCTGGCTTGGCGCCTGCAAAGGCGGCTTCGATGCGGCGGTCGGCTATTACGGCGGCGGCATCCACACCATGCTCGATTTGAATGCCGGCTGCCCGGTGATGCTGCATTTCGGCGAAAAAGACCAAGGCATCCCCTTGGAAAATGTCGATATGATCCGCGAAGCCAAATCGGACGCCGATATTTATGTCTATGACGGCGCCGGTCACGGGTTCCTCTGTGACGAACGCCAAAGCTATGACGAGGCGGCAACCAATTTGAGCCGTGGAAGAACTTTGGATTTCTTCGGCAGCAATTTGTAAGCCACACCTCTTCCAAATAAACCGCGCGCCCGTCACACCAGCATCTATATGTGGGTGGCCCGATTCAGGCAAAGTTCGCAAGTGCGAATTTAGTCATCGGGACACCGGGCGCGCGGTTTTTTTTGTCGATAACTTAACCTGTGCGGCATCGCCTAATTCGTTGAGAGAAAAGCGGAAATTTGGTATCAAGTCCTATGGTAGAAAATGCGGCCCTGCCACTTGGAGACACCGGCGCCATCGATGCGCCACTTGCTCCTCAATTTACGACCGGTATCTTGCCGAGCCAGGCCATACGCGCGCTTTTGGGCACCGGCGAGATATGTACCGAGACCACCATCGA
>JABMOP010000002.1 GCA_013204125.1 Rhodospirillales bacterium
ATCCCAAACGGGCCGCATTGGCGGCGGCGATGCCGGCGGCTTTGGGGTTAAAATCGACGCCGATGCCGGTGGCATCCGAAATTTCGCTTAAGAGCGCCAGCAGCAAACAGCCGCTGCCGGTGCCTAAATCCAAAACCCGCGCCGCGGTGCCGTTCCAATCGCGGTTTGCCAACACCGCGTCGATCAGCGCTTCGCTATCTGGACGTGGGATCAAGGTGTCGGGCGTGACCGCCAATTCGAGGCTCCAAAATTCGCGGGTGCCGGTTAAATAGGCGATCGGCTCGCCCATTGATCTGCGCCGGGTAAGATCGGAAATTACCGCCGCCGCGTGGCTGTCGATCGGGCGCTTAGGCTCGGTTAGGCGCGCCATGGGGCCAAAACCGGTGACATGTTCTATCAATATCCCGCCGTCGAGAGGCGCCGATTCAATGCCGGCGGCGGCCAAGGTTTTGGTGGTTTCGCCGATCAGTTCACCGAGGGCAATCTGGCTCATAATTCGATCTTGGTCAGCCGTGAGGCTTCATCATCAGCGATCAAAGCGTCGACAACTTCATCGATGTCGCCGTCCATAAACCGATCCAATTTGTAGAGGGTCAGATCGATGCGGTGATCGGTGACCCGGCCTTGCGGAAAGTTATAGGTGCGGATGCGTTCCGATCTGTCACCCGATCCAACTTGGGATTTGCGGTTTTCGGCGCGCTCGGAATCCGTGCGCCGGCGTTCCGCATCATACAGCTTGGCGCGTAACATTTTCATCGCCGCCGCTTTGTTCTTATGCTGTGATTTACCGTCCTGGCATTGGACGACGATATTGGTCGGAATATGGGTGATGCGGACGGCGCTTTCGGTTTTGTTCACATGTTGTCCGCCGGCGCCTTGCGCGCGGTACGTATCGATGCGCAGATCCTTGTCGTCTATGTTCACGTCCACATCTTCGGCTTCGGGCAGAACTGCGACGGTCGCCGCCGAAGTATGAACACGGCCTTGGGATTCTGTGTCCGGCACCCGTTGAACCCGGTGGACACCGCTCTCAAACTTCAAGCGTTGAAACACGTTACGCCCACGGATGCTCATGACCGCTTCCCTGTAGCCGCCGATCCCGGTTTCGTTCATGCTGATAAGTTCCTGCGTCCAGCCGTGGCGCTCAGCGAAGCGTTGATACATGCGAAATAAATCGGCGGCGAACAACGCCGCTTCGTCGCCGCCAGTCCCGGCGCGGACTTCCAAGATGGCATTCTTTTCATCGGCTTCGTCTTTGGGCAAAAGACGCATCTGCATATCGCGTTCTAACTGGGGCAGCCGCTCGGTCAGGGCGCGGCTCTCCTCTTCGGCCATTTTCTTGACGTCCGCTTCGGTGTCGGCGTCGGCGATCATCGATGCCAGGTCATCGAGTTCTGAAAGAACGCTCCGAATTTCCTGGACGGCGACGACGATGTCCGCCAATTCGGCAAGCTCTTTCGACAGGCTTGCATATTGGTTGCCGTCTAGATCGGTGCGCGTCGACAGGATATCGCGCAACTCGTCGTGGCGATCGACAACCTTATTCAGTTTCTCGATGAGTTCCATATTTGTGGTCAGCGGTCCCGTTTCGGGCGGAATAACCGATCCAGTAAGGGGCGCGCCGTCTTGCTATCTGCGCCATTGGAGCTTTCAAGCGCCTTTTGGTGCGCGTCTTGAGGAATATCGCCAACGGGCGTATCCGCGCCCGGTACGGCCAGATATTCTTCTGCGGCCCGGGCTGCCATCGAGCGGGCATTTTCGGCTTCCTGTTCGCGCGAAATGCGTCCTTCGCGGGTGACGCGTTCCAAATCGTCGAGGGTATAAAAAAAGGCATCTTCGATGGATGTTACATCGGTGTCGATATCACCCGGAATACCGGTATCGATTAAGAACTGGGGTCGGCGGCGGCGCGTGCGCAGGGCCTTCGCCACCATCTCCTTATCCAGAACATAGCGGCGCGTATTGACCGCGGTGAAGATAATGTCGGCGGTTTCCAGATGATGCTGTAAATCGGCGAAAGAAACCGCGTGGCAATTGAGCTGCCCCGCCATAGATTCGGCGCGCGTTTCCAACGTATGGGTGACGTTGAGATCGGTCAGCCCGGCCGCGAGGAAGCTGGAACCCAACAATTCACCCATTTCGCCGGCGCCAATCAGCAATCCTCTGCAACGCGCCAGATCGCCGTGAATGTTGCGCGCGACTTCGACCGCTGCCGCCGAGATCGAAACCGGTCGCTGGCCGATCCCGGTTTCGCGGGTGATCCGGTCGCTTAAATTCAACGCCGCTTGCAGAAGCGGCTTTAAAACGATGCCGGCTGCATTTTCGTGGAGCGCGATGTCGTAGGATTTGCGCACCTGATTCAAAAATCTGGGATCACCGATGACCAGACATTCCAGACCTGCGGCGACGGCAAAGAGATGCTTCACCGCATCGGCCCCGGACAGGATGTAGCTTTGATTTTCAATGTCGGAGCGGCTGACCCGTGCATTGGCGGCAAGAAGTTTTTGTATCTCGGCGGCGGCTTCGGGGGCATTTTCCGTCGCGCAGTATATTTCGGTGCGGTCGACGGTCGGCAATATGAACGCATCGGTCATGCCCGCGTCTGCAAGCCGCGCATAAAATCCCGGTAAAGCCTGCTCATCAAGGAACAGCCGATCGCGCAATACCATGGTCGAAGACCGGTGATCGGCGCCTACCAAAACCAAGTTCATTGCCGCATTACTCATCATTACGCCTAATTATACCTTACCGGATAGATAGTCGGCCAGCGTGTCGAATGATAGCTCGATTTGCTCTCCGGAATCCATATCACGGAGTGCCGCCCCGCCGCGCGCTAATTCATCTTCGCCTAAAATCACCGCCCAGCGCGCTTTAATTTTATCGGCGCGTTTCATGCGCCGCTTCATATTACCGGAATATCCGAGATCGGTTGCAATCCCGGCCCGGCGTAGCGATTGCGTTATCTCCAGCGCCTTGGCTTCGGCCTCTTCGCCGATCGGAATAACGGCGACCGGGCGCGGCGGCGGGATTTCGCCGTCCATCAGCAGCGCCAATCTCTCAACCCCTGCGGCCCAACCGATGCCCGGTGTCGCCTGGCCGCCCATCTGCTCGAACAGGCCGTCATATCTGCCGCCGGCCAGCACCGTTCCTTGGGCGCCGAGATCCTGCGTGGTGAATTCGAACGCCGTGTGGCAGTAGTAGTCGAGCCCACGGACCAACCGGGAATTAAGCTCGAACGGGATGCCTAAATTTCCCAATCCCTCCAGAACATCGTCAAAAAAGCGGCGCGAATCATCGTTCAGGAAATCTTGTAACCGGGGTGCGTCTTTGATCACCTTGCGGTCACCTTCGTCCTTGGAATCTAGTATGCGCAGAGGATTACGGGTTAACCGCTCGCGGCTGTCGTCTGACAGTTCACCGTCGAAGCTTTGCAGATAGTCCACCAGACGCGTGCGATAGGTGGCGCGGCTTTCATCATCACCAAGGGTGTTTATCTCTAAGGTGACGTTTTCGCCGACGCCAAGTTCATCAAGAAATTGCCGGCCAAGGGCTATGATCTCGATATCCGCCAGCGGCTTAGAGGCGCCGATCAATTCTACGCCGACCTGACTAAATTGCCGCCGCCGACCTTTTTGCGGACGTTCATACCTGAACATCGGTCCGCGATAGAAAAATTTGAGCGGCAAGTCTTGTTGCAGACCACCCGATATGACGGCGCGAGCGACACCGGCGGTGCCTTCCGGGCGGAGCGTGATCCGCTCTCCGCCCTTATCTTCGAAGGTGTACATTTCCTTGGTGACGATATCCGACGTATCGCCAAGGGTACGCGAAAACACATCGGTGGATTCGAATATGGGCGTCGAAATTTCGCCGTAGCCGTAACGCTCGGCAACATCGAGCGCGGTTTGTTCGACGCGCCGCATGCGGCGGCTTTCATCGGGAAGCACATCTTGAGTGCCGCGGACTGGTTTGAGAGACGCCATTTATCGACCTTCGCGTTTTATCCACCACCGGTTAGAGCCGGGATAGTATTAAATCCAAGCACAGGATAAATAACGCCAGCCGGCCTTGCGTCAAGCGTAACTCCCGCGGAAAATTCTTTTCTTAAAAGAGGAACGCCGAAGTCACTCTACAACGGCGGTGCCGGCGCTAAGCCGATCCGCTTCAAGAACGACGTTGCGGCGGACCGTGCCGACCGGTCCGATAGACGGAACCAGGATGCCGTCAACTTCAATTTGCAGCGCGCCGGCGTTACCGGTCAACAGACTAAGCCCGCTGCGCTTGGGAACTTTATAGGAATCGCCGGTGCGCAAAAGTTTGGTGACCAAAAGCTTGCCGGCATTATTATCGCGCACCCTGATCCAACTATCGCTCAGCGCCTTGATAACGATTTGAAGTTCGGCGACCGGCGGCGGTGCGGGTGCGGCGCGTTCCGTCGGTTCGGTGCTTGCCAATTGTTCGGGCACGGCGGGGGCCTGTGGGGTCTCGCTGGTGCTTGGCGCTTCGGTGGGTGGCGGGCTTGCGGCGGGCTGGCTCTCCGGTGCGGGCGTCACTGCGGCGGCAATTTCGGCCGCCGGTTCGGCTTTAGGCGGTTCGGTTTTAGGTGGTTCGGGCTGGTCGGCGACGCTTGGGCTAGGTTCGGTCGGCTCGGACGGTTTGGCTGCGGCTTCCGGCTCGACAATTGCGGCGGCTGGCGCGACCGTCGGCGCGACAGGTGCGATGGCCATTTCGGCGGGGTTTTCGCTTTCTTGTTGCTTGGTTTTGCCCTCGCCCACGCCCACGCTCTCGCCCTTACTTATGGCAGGGGCGGCTTCGGCTTCGCTCGCATCCGGCTTTTTAGCCACCGGTTCCGGTTCGATGCCTGTGGCGGCGGCTATTTGCTTGGGCACCGGTTCAACCGGCGCCGACGCTTGGCGGTCTTCGGTATTGACGAAATACCACAGGCCGTAGGCGACGACAGCGGCCAGCAAGCCGACCATAACCAGGGCGCCGCGCGGAATACTGTTTTCTGAATCTGCGGTCGGAAACACCAATTTTGGAGATGATCCGTCGGCGGTGATTTCATTCCGATAGCGGTTAACAATTAAATCACCGTCGAGGCCAAGTAGTTCGGCGTAGGACCGGATGAAGCCGACCGCATAGGTCGGGCCGGGCAACTCGGAAAAACGGCCGCCTTCGATTGCTTCTAGATAGACAAGGCGAATGCGCAGCCGTTCGGCGACTTTATCTAGATCATCGCCATGGCGGATGCGCGCGGCGCGCAAAATCGCACCGGCATCCGTGCCCGCATTATCGCCAGCTACGTTATCCATTGATGCTTGTCGTCCAGCCTTCATCGGTAATCCAAATCCAAGCCCGGATATCCGGTCTAACTCAGCACATTAACTGCGCATATGGTACCAAATTTGAATAATTCCAGCACATATTAAATTTAACGATTATCGTGGGTGCTCACAAGTTGCTTTTAATTTCGCCGTCAAGTGGATGGATTTTATATGATTACGCCATGATCGACTGCAAACTCCCTAAGTTTCTCCCTCAAACTATGCTCGGATGAACTGAATAAAGAGTCCATGTATTCGGTTAACTCCGTGGCCGACAAGCTGCGGATCATTGCCTTGACCGGCCCGATTGAGGATGTCGCCATGGAGAGGTTGCGAAACCCCAGCCCGACTAAGGCCATCGCATCCAGTGGTCTTCCCGCCATTTCGCCGCAAACGCTGAAGGGGATGCCCGCATCGGTACAGCGGCGCGCGACATCGGCGAGGAGGCATAAGGCAGCCGGCGCCAACGGATCATAGCGGTCGGCGATGACTGGGCTGCCGCGGTCGCTGGCGAATAAAAATTGAAATAAATCATTACTGCCGACCGATACAAAATCGACGCGTTCCAAGAGCGCGTCCATTTGATAGGCGAGCGCCGGAACTTCGAGCATGGTGCCGATCAACAGTTTCTCCGGCAGTGTCCGGCCGCGTGCCTCGGCGGTCTTGATTTCCTGGTCGACGATGTGCCTGGCCGCGTCAAATTCGGCAACTTCGGTAATCATCGGGAACATGACGCGCAATTCACGCCCGTTTGCGGCGCGGATTAGCGCGCGGAACTGGTGGCGTAATATGGTCGGCCGGTCGAGCGCCACGCGCACCGCCCGCCAGCCCATTGCCGGGTTCTCTCCCGCCGCCATTTTCCAATAGGGCAGATCTTTATCGCCGCCCACATCGAGGGTACGAAAGACAACGGGCTTGCCCTCGGATTGGTCGATGATGCGCTGGTAAAGATCGGCTTGCCGGTCCACATCTGGAAAATTATTGCTTTCCATAAACGGGATTTCCGTGCGGTAGAGACCAATGCCGTCGGCGCCGATATCTTTCATGTTCTGGACATCTGCCAGCAATCCGGCGTTGACGTTGAGCGAGATATGAATTCCATCTTTGGTTTCGGCGGGAACGTCATAGAGCGAAGCATAGGCGGCAATTTTCTGCGCCCGCGCGGTCAGCATATAATTATAGGCGTTGATCGCTTCATCGGACGGGCGCACATGAACTTCGGCGTTATCGCCGTCGATGACGATGGTATCTAAATTCTCCACCATCGCCAAAATTTCACCGGCGCGTCCAACCACCGGGATATCCAACGCCTTAGCGACAATGGCGACATGGGTGGTCGCCGACCCCTCTTCGAGCACCAGTCCTTTGAGGTGCGTGCGGTCATAATCCAACAATTCCGCAGGACCCATATTGCGGGCGACAAGAATGAAATCACCGACATCGGCCCGACTGCCGGGAGATACCATTTCGCCGATCAAATGTTTCAATAGTCGATTGGCCAAATCTTCGAAATCGTGCATGCGTTCCCGCAAATAAGGATCGGTTTGCATACGGAACCGAGCGCGCGTGTCGTTGCGCACTTTAACCACTGCGGCCTCCGCCGAGAGACCGGTTTCGATGGCTTCTTCTATGCGGGCTAACCAGCCCGCGTCTTCCGCAAACATGCGGTAGGTTTCCAGAATTTCGCGAGGCTCCCCGCCATCGGCAACGTCGCTGGCTTCCAACATGCGATCTATCGCCCCATGCATGTCACCGAGCGCGCCGAACAATCTTTGCTTTTCCGTGTCCGGGTTATCGGCGACCAGCCGATCGATGGTAACCCGGCGTTCGTGGCGGATCGCGGTGCCGATCGCTAACCCGCCGTTCAGCCGCACCCCTTGCACGGTGATCGGCAGCATGGTGGCGCCATCGACCGCGTGCAATTCGTCGCTTGAAATAAGCTCGCCGCTGGCAATCAGCTCGGCAACCACCATGGCAATGGTTTCTAAGCTTTCGGTTTCTTCTTCCGTATAGTGCCGCCGCGTCCGGTTCTGTACCGCGATCACGCCGGTTACGCGCCCATCGCGCAAGATCGGGACGCCGGCCAGTGAATGATATTTTTCCTCGCCGGTTTCCGGACGGTAGGCGAATGCCGGGTGGCTTTGCGCGTCGGATAGGGCCAATGGCCGTGCACGACGCGCGATATTGCCGATCAGGCCTTCGCCGATGTTCAGTCTGGTTTGGTGGACGGCGCTGGGTGCCAGACCAGTATTGGCAAACAGCTCAAGCACTTCGCCGGCGCGCAACACATAGATGGAGCAAACTTCGGCTACCATATCGGTGGCAATGATTGCTACGATCCGGTCCAGGCGTTCCTGCGCCGTACCCGCACCCGCCATAATGTCGCGAACGCGGGCAAGCAACCTGCGTGATCCGGGGATTGTCGGAATGCGCGCCATTGGACCCTCTATATTAAAGCTTCAGCCGATACGTCTCCGCCCTATTATTATACTTGCGGGCAAAGGGCGGAGTATTCCTCAATCGCCATCCAGGCCGTAGGCCGTATGCAATGCACGCACGGCCTGTTCCCGGTGCTTCTCGTCAATCAATACGCTCACCTTGATTTCCGAGGTGGATATCACCTTGATGTTGATTTTCGCGTCTGCCAGCGTCTGGAACATTTTCTGGGCGACGCCCGCGTGACTGCGCATACCGACGCCGACGACGGAAATTTTCACCACATCGGGATCGCGGATCAATTCGCCGTAGCCGATGTCTTCTTTGTTGCTTTCCAACAATCCAGCCGCAGCATTGAGATCGGCCTTGCCGACTGTAAAGGTCAGATCGGTCATGCCGTCTTCGGATACGTTCTGGACGATCATATCCACATTGATCGATGCATCGGCCAAAGGCCCAAATATTCCGGCGGCGATGCCTGGTCGGTCGGCGACCCTTAGAAGCGTGATCTTCGCTTCATCGATGCTGTCGGATATACCACTTACGATCTGCTGTTCCACGATTTCATCCTCGTTAACGACAAAAGTTCCAGGCTCATCGGAAAAGGCTGAGCGAACCTGGATTTTCACCCCATGATTCATAGCCAATTCCACTGAGCGCGTTTGCAATACTTTGGACCCGAGCGACGACATCTCGAGCATTTCCTCAAACGTAATGGCAGATAATTTCTGCGCCTTTTCGACAATTCGGGGATCGCAGGTGTAGATGCCGTTGACGTCCGAATATATGTCGCAACTGTCGGCTTTGAGCGCGCCGGCGAGCGCCACCGCCGTTAAATCCGATCCGCCACGGCCCAAGGTGGTGATCCGGTTGTCGGGGCCGAGACCTTGAAAGCCGGATACCACGGCCACTTCGCCGCTCTCAAGCCGCCGCTCCAGCTCATCGGTTTCGATACCGGTGATGCGCGCTTTGCCGTGGATGCCGTCGGTATGGATGGGAATCTGCCAGCCCATCCAGGATCTGGCGGGTATGCCCAAATTTTGCAGCGCCAGCGCCATCAGTCCGGCATTGCTTTGCTCGCCAATCGACACAATGACGTCGTATTCGCGCGCGTCGAACATTGAACTCATCTGATCGGTCAAACTAACCATCTGGTTTGTGACGCCGGCCATGGCGGAGACCACGACAACCACCTGGTTGCCGCGATCATGCTCCGTTTTGACGCGCTTCGCGGCTTCTCGGATACGCTCTATATCCGCGACGGACGTTCCGCCGAATTTTGCAACAATTCGTACCATTTAATCTCACCATGACGATAACGCACCCGCTTCCCGCTCAATTGCTCCGGCGCTCCGGCGCTTGTTCGAAGCCGGTATAATATACCGGGCGGGATACAAAAATCCGCTCTCGGAAGGGATCAAGTTTGCCGTAGAGCGGGCGGGCGTATACATACTATTTATGCCGGTGCGATGGCAAGAGAATGGGGCCTTGCATAACATCCGGCTGGGAGATGATGCGATGGCGGCGACAAGCGCCGAAAACACCAGCCGATCGACCGTATCCGACGCTGAAACGGAACATTTCAGCCGGTTGGCGCGGCATTGGTGGGATGAAGACGGCGAATTTGCTGCGCTTCATAAAATTAATCCGGCCCGTATCCAGTTTGTGCGCGATCAATTATGCAGCCATTTCGGACGTGACCCGGCGGCTTCGAGGCCTTTTGCGGGGTTGAATATTATCGATATCGGCTGCGGCGGCGGTCTGATGGCGGAACCTTTGACACGGTTGGGGGCCGCCGTTACGGGGCTGGATGCATCAGATGAAAGCATCCGGATCGCCCTTACCCATGCGGCGGGCCAAGGGCTCGAAATCAATTATCAAACCTCGTCGCCGGAAGCCTTCGCTCAAAATTTGCCCGCCGGACTTAAAGGCTTTGATGCGGTCGTCAATATGGAAGTTATCGAACACGCAGAAGATCCCGAAGGCTTTGTCATCGTCTGCGCCGATTTGGTGCGCCCCGGCGGCATATTCTTGGCGGCAACTTTGAACCGGACGCTCAAATCGCTGGCCTTGGCAAAATTCGCCGCGGAATATGTGCTCCGCTGGGTGCCGCCCGGAACCCATGATTGGCGTAAATTTGTACGCCCATCGGAATTCGCCGCATATTTAAGAAAATCAGGATTGAGCCCTGATGCCTTTAAGGGGATTTCCTATGCGCCGCTTGACGGCACATGGTCGCTCACGGACGATTTAGATGTGAATTACCTATTGGCGGCGCGCAAACCGGCTGAGGGTTCTTAAGAGTTGCGCCGCGTCCACCAGGGAAGGCGATGGACTGCGATATCTTCGTCGGCCAATTCTTCGGCTTCTTTAGCGGTCGCTTCGCCGTAAATACCACGCTCTTCGGCATCGCCGATATGGATGGCGCGGGCTTCATCGGCGAATTTGTCGCCAACATACTCGTTATTTTTTTCCACATGCTCGCGCACTTTTTTCATGGCGGTCAGAATTTCGCGCGCGACTTCGCTGGCGCGGTGCTCGCCCGTGCCGTCGGCCGCAGCTTTACCGGTGTCTTTTGCCAAACCGGATTTGGCGACGCGCGGCGCCATCGGTGCTTTTTCGATCACAGTGTCCGAACATAGCGGGCATTCCACCTCGCCGTGTTTGGCTTGGCTGTCATAGGTGGCGCCGTCTTTGAACCAGGCCTCAAAATTGTGCCTGTTCGCGCATTGTAATTCATACAAAATCATAGCTCTTACCTGCCATTTCCGGCTTATACTGACTGTCTTTTAGTTCAATATGGTATATTTGCCAAGCGGGCACAACGGGGACAATGGTTAAAAATAGCACAAATGACGCGTGATCATGGACCCAATCAGCACCCTTCGCCGTGGGTGCAGCGCTTTACCCCTCTGATCCCGCCGGGCGGCCCGGTTCTGGACCTCGGCGCCGGCGGTGGCCGTCACAGCGGATTTTTGCTCGATGCCGGCTATCAAGTGGTCGCCGTCGACCGAGATATATCGGGCCTTGGTGATTTGGCCGAGAACAAGGGTTTAACGATTACCGAAGCCGATTTGGAAGAAGGTCCTTGGCCGTTTGCGGGAAGCCGATTTGCCGGCATTGTTGTCGTCAATTATCTGCACCGCCCGCTTTTGGGATTATTAACGGAATGTTTGATGACGGGCGGCGTTCTCATCTATCAGACATTTGCCCGTGGTAACGAAGAATTTGGGCGGCCAAGCAATCCGAATTTTTTGCTCGAAGAGGGCGAATTGCTGGACGTGTTTCAGCCAAGCCTTTCGATCGTCGCCTATGAACATGGCAAGGTTGATGATCCAAAAATCGGGGTAATTCAACGGATCTGCGCGGTTAAGGGCAAGGGCGGAGAGGTTAGAGACTTATATCCCGGTCATGGGTAAGGGCGGGGATTTTGGCGCGGGCCTCGGTGACCAGGCCGGCATCTATTTCGGCGGTGATGATGCCGACATCTTCGCCGCCATCGGCAAGAACCGTGCCCCACGGATCAACGATCAATGAATGGCCGAATGTTTGGCGGCCTTCCGCATGGGTGCCGCATTGCGCCGGGGCGACGACGTAGCATCCGGTTTCGATCGCTCGCGCTCTTTGCAACACATGCCAGTGGGCTTCGCCGGAGACTTTGGTAAATGCCGCCGGTATGGCGAGAAAATCCGCGCCGGCATGGGCCAGCGCACGGTACAAATAGGGGAAGCGTAGATCGTAACAGATGGTCAGCCCTAGAATTCCCCACGGCAGTTGGGTGGTGACGGCCTTGCTTCCCGGCGCATAGGTTGCCGATTCTTTATAGGTTTGCCCGTCGCCCAGTTCCACATCGAACATATGGATTTTGTCGTATGTGGCGGCGACGTCGCCGTTGCCGCCGAACAGGTAGCTGCGGTTGGCGATTTTGCCATTGCCCAAGAGGATCGCAGCTGAGCCCAGCAGAACCCACGCGCCGGTTTCCCGCGCCAAACCTTGGACCAGATCAAGGGTCGGATGATTGTCTTCGCCAGGCGCATTGGCAAACAGGCGCTCTTGTTCCGGCTCCAACATCGCCGTGCATTCGGGAAGCGTGATGAGGTCTGCGCCTGTCGATGCCGCCTCCAAGATCAGCGATTTGATATCCGGTAAATTGGCGGCGATATCGCGCTTCGAATTAAGCTGAATACAGGCGGCGGTGAAAGAGGCGGTCATCGAAAGTCTTTAACCTGCGACGCTTGGATCAAGCATCGGATCGAGCTTACCTTGTTGATCAAGGGCGTATAGCTCGTCGCAGCCGCCGACATGAGTTCCGTCGATGAATATTTGCGGTACGGTGTACGCGCCCGGTGCGCGCGCTGCCATTTCCGAACGCTTTGTTGGGCTGAGCATGACGTTGAATTCTTCAAACTCGACGCCCTTGCCCGCCAACAGAGATTTGGCGCGGGAACAGTAACCGCAGAACGGCGATGTATAAATTTCGACTATGGCCATGGCTGATTAATCTTTCGGATGCTTCGAAGGTGTCCCCGCCCTTTACACTCTTCATATAATCATTTGCGGCGCTTATGACCAGTCGCCGCGCCTCAAATTCAAGTGATTCTCCCATTGTATTCAAAATAAAAAAACAATCCATCCGAGTTCTTTCTATAATTTGTGATCGGAGTAAAATAAAACACGTCTAACGACGCATAATCATAGAGGCTTGTTTGATCCATCATGACCGACGAGATACAGCTCGATACGAATGCCCCAATGTTCGATGGTATTTATGGCGTCTTTGGCAATCCGGTCCGGCAATTATTTATGATGGGCACCCTGTGGGAATTGGCGCGCCGCCGGCCGGAAAGACAACTTCGTATATTGGAAATCGGATCGTGGGTTGGATTTTCCGCCCTGACCTGGGCTTGGGCGGTTGCCTATTATGCGGGCGCTCGCGGCTCGGTGTTATGCATCGATTCTTGGGCGCCTTATTTTGACACCACGGTCAACCAGAGCAATTTTTACATCGGAACAAACCATACGCTGAATAACGGCGATGCCTACCAGCTTTTTTTACACAATACCGGCTTTGCTCCTGATGACGTTAAAATCGAGCATAGGCGCGCGGCAAGCCAGGAAGTGCTGCCGACATTGCCGGACGCATCATTTGATATTGTCTATATCGATGGTGATCATAGCTTTGACAGCGTCCTTGGCGACCTTAAAGCTGCCGAGCGCCTGGTGAGCGAGGGCGGCATCATTTGCGGCGACGATCTAGAGGTTCAGGCGCATGAATGCACCCTGTCGATCACTCAGTTGGATCGGAATTTGGATACCGCCCAGGATATTGAAGCCGATATTGTATTCCATCCCGGCGTCACCTTGGCCGTTGCCGAGATTTTGGGTGTGGTTTCTGCGTGGCACGGTTATTGGGCCATGCGCCGGAAAAATGGCGGCTGGCAACCGCTTTCTCTTGAGGGCATGCCGACCAAAATGCCACCCCATATTCCCGATTGGATGATTCCGAAAGATTATCCTGACTTGTTCGGCTGATGAGTTCTAACTTTCTTCGGCGCGGGCGACCCGCGCCAGGGTCAGCACATCAATTTTTATCGCGCCGGCGGATTTAAGCATCTTAGAGCATTCCGATACCGTGGCGCCGGTGGTCAGTACATCGTCGATCAGCACAATATGCTTTCCATCGATCATGGCGGCGGCTTTGGGGTGCAGGTGAAAGGCGCCGCGCACATTTCGAAACCGCTTCGCCGCCGACATATTTACATGCGGCGGAGTTTTGCGCTTTCGCACCAACGCCCTGGCGGCGACCGGGATGGCCATCTGGGCGCCAATGGCGCGCGCCAAAAGCTGGGCTTGGTTGTAACGCCGGGCATAAAGCCGGGTCCAATGCAACGGCACCGGCACCAAATAATCCGCGCCTTCCAATAATTCAGCCCCAGCGCGAGACAGCCACCTGCCGAAGGCGCCCGCCGCATGGGTCTGGTCGGCATGTTTAAAATCCAAAATGAGATCGCGGCTTTCCTGGTCATAGACAAAGACCGAACGGGCGCGATCATAGAGCGGCTTGGTGCGGACGCAGGCACCGCACAAAGCGCCATCGCCAAGCTCGAATTCAAACGGTCGCCCGCATGTTTCGCAATAGGGCCGGGCGATAAACGAGACATCGGGCCAGCAGCCTTGGCAAAGCGCGCCGCCGTCTTCCATGATCGCCCCGCATCTAAGGCATTGCGGCGGAAACAATATGCCGAGCGCGCGTGCCGTCAACGCCCTTGCCGGTGATGCAAAACTGCCGGTCATTGGTTCCGCCTATTGTCCCTGAGCAAAGTTTCGTTCAAAACTAGGCATGATTATGGTATTTGGGCCCGCTAAATGACAGAACAAGATATGGCTGAAGTGTTCGACCGTCGGCATTTACGCCGCCGCCGTGACCGCGCCGCCGAAAACTTCAGCGATTTTGAGTTTTTGAAGCTCAGCACCGCCGCATTGGTCAATGATTGCCTGGATGATGTGCGCCGCGAATTTTCGGTGGCGCTCGACCTTGGCTGCCACACCGGGCAAATGGCCAATATTTTAAAAGACCGCGCCGATATCCAAACCTTGGTGCAAACCGATTTATCCGAGCAAATGGTGCGAGGCGCCAATGAATTTGGCTTGGGCGTTGCCGCAGATGAAGAGTTTCTGCCTTTTGCCGCGGCAAGTTTTGATCTGGTCGTAAGCGCCATGGCGCTTCACTGGGTCAACGATTTGCCCGGCTGCCTCATTCAAATCCGCCGTATTTTAAAACCCGATGGATTGTTTCTGGGCGCCTTTCCAGGCGGCACCACCCTGAGCGATTTAAGGGCCGCGTTGTTAGACGCCGAGGCCGAATTGGAAGGCGGCGCCGGGCCAAGGGTATCGCCCTTTGCCGATGTGCGCGACGGCGGCGATTTGCTGCAACGCGCCGGCTTCGCCTTGCCGGTGGCAACTTCTGAGACGCTGAACGTCTCCTATGCATCGCCCATGGCATTGGTGCAGGACCTTCGCGGGATGGGCGAAACCAATTCGGTCAAATCACGCAGGCGGGGGTTTTCGCGGTCGGCCACCTTGGCGCGCGCGCTGGCGCTTTACCAAGAACGCCTAGGCGGCCGGGATGGACGCATCACCGCGGGTTTTGAAATCATCATGCTGACCGGCTGGGCGCCGGCGCCGGGTCAGCCGACACCCTTGACGCTGGGATCGGGCGAAACATCGCTCAAATCGGTTTTGGAATAGGGTCTAGGAGGCGCCGATGAAATTCCCAGATCCCCTCCTACGCGGCCGCTTGGTCAAGCGCTACAAACGGTTTTTGGCGGATATTGAACTGGTCGACGGCACCGCGATCACCGCCCATTGCGCCAATCCAGGCTCGATGCTTGGGCTTACCGAACCGGGCTCTGAGGTTTGGGTCTCGCCGGCCAATAATCCCAAACGCAAGTTGAAATACACCTGGGAGCTGATCCGCATCGGCAGATCGCTGGTCGGCCTTAACACAAATATTGCCAACAAATTGGCCTGGGAAGCCCTGGAAAACGGCGTCATAGGCGAACTTACCGGCTTCGGCGAGATGCGCTCGGAAGTGAAATATGGCAAAAATTCGCGGATCGACATATTGCTCTTAGGGGGCGCTGCGCCTAAATGCTTTGTAGAGGTAAAGAGCGTAACTTTAAAACGCGGCGATTATGCCGAATTTCCAGACTCCGTCACGGCGCGCGGCACCAAGCATCTCAGTGAATTGGCCGATCAAGTAGCGGGTGGCCAGCGGGCGGTGATGTTGTATATCATACAGCGCGAAGATGCGGATGAATTTGCAGTTGCCGGTGATATCGACCCGGCTTACGAGCAAGCGCTGGGTCACGCATTAAAAGCCGGTGTCGAGACGCTTTGTTATAAATGCCGGCTCAGCCCGGAAGAGATCGTTATTGAAGCGCCGGTGCCTATGCGCAAACCCGGCCCTTAAGATTTTTGAGTGCCAATTACTTTCGCTTATGAAATAATCGGCACGCATAAGAGGAGTAATGAGTTTTGGATGCAGGTTCCCGGTCCATAAAAATACACAACGCTGAAGATTTTGAGGGTATGCGCAAAGCAGGTCGCCTTGCCGCCGAGACCCTGGATTTCATACCGACCACGTGGTGCCCGGTGTGACCACCGAGCGGCTGGATGATCTCTGCGCCAAATTTGTCGAAGATCGCGGCGGTATTTCCGCGCCTTTGAACTATCGCGGCTTCCCAAAATCGATCTGTACCTCGGTGAACCATGTGGTGTGCCATGGGATTCCGGGGGAAAAAGTCCTTAAAGACGGCGATGTTATTAATATCGATGTGACCCCGATCGTTGATGGCTGGCACGGCGATTCCAGCCGCATGTATTGCGTCGGTGATGTCTCGATCAAGTCCAGGCGCCTGATCGACGCCACCTACGAATCCATGATGAAGGGGATAGAAACGATCCGGCCCGGCGCAACGGTCGGTGACATCGGCCACGCTATCGAAAGCTTCGTCAAACCGTTCCACTATTCCGTGGTGCGCGATTTTTGCGGTCATGGGCTCGGCCGCATTTTCCATGATGCGCCCAATATCCTTCATTTCGGCCGCCCCGGCGAAGGGGTAGAGCTGCGCGAAGGTATGTTTTTCACGGTCGAGCCGATGATTAATATCGGCGCGCCTGACGTGAAGATCCTGGGCGACGGCTGGACCGCCGTAACCAAGGATCGTTCCCTGTCGGCCCAGTTCGAACACTCTCTCGCCGTCACCAAGGACGGTTTTGAAATATTCAAAATCTCGCCGGCAGGGCTGCACAAGCCGCCGAGCGCTTAAAAGACGCGCGTGAGCGAAAAGCCGCATTATGCCGGGCACCGAAAACGCCTGAGGGATCGTTTTTTAAAAAGCGGCGGCGACTCTCTGCACGATTACGAGATGCTGGAACTTATCCTGTTTCTTGCCCAGCCCCGGGGCGATACCAAACCCATTGCCAAGCGCCTGATGGAAAAGTTCGGCAGCTACGGCGCCGTTATCAGCGCATCGCCGAAGGAGTTGAGCGCGGTCGAAGGCGTCGGTGAGGCCGCCGTAGCCGCGCTTAAAACGGTTCGCGACGGCGCCGTCCGCTTGGCGCGCGAAGAAATAACCGGCGCTTCGGTGCTGACTTCCTGGCAATCGCTGATCGATTATTGCCGCGCCAATATGGCACACGCCAAGAACGAACAATTCCATCTAATTTATTTGGATAAGAAAAATACCGTCATTGCCGACGAAATGCAGCAGGAAGGCACCGTCGATCATACCGCCGTCTATCCGCGCGAAGTGGTCAGGCGCGCGCTCGAACTTGGCGCAACGGCGATCATCATGGTCCACAACCACCCATCGGGCGACACCAAACCGTCCAAAGGCGATATCGAAATGACCAAGTTGGTGAAGGAAACCTGCGAAAGCCTTAGCATTCAGCTGCACGACCACATCATCGTCGGACGCGCCGGCACATCCAGCTTCAAAACCTTAGGGTTGCTTTAGAAGGCCTGGCTTAGATTGCTGCGAGGCCCGCTTTGGCGCGTTCAATCTGCGCGCGGATCGACGCGGCAGAGGCCAGCCGTTCCCGGCGTTCGGTTTCGGTTAGCCCACATTCGTTGGGATAATCTTCAGCGTTTTGTAATTGCGTCAGGCAGGTTTCGAGGGCGCGTTCGAAATCTTTCAGGCTGCGTTTTAGGGTCCGTTGTTCCGGCGATTGGCCGGCGCGGATCCATTTTCGGTAAATGATAAGCCCGGCGACGCCGGCCAACACCAACCCATAAATCAGAAATAGGCCGGTTCCGCCGTCATCACCGCTGCCGACCCCGCCATGGGCATAGGCAAAAGCGAGGGGAGCCAAGCTCCCCATCGCCGTTGTCACTAATATCAAAAGATAATTCATAGCCGTTCACGTTCAGCTACGGCTGGGTTTAGACCGGTTTTTTAAGAACCCGACCCGAAGAACACGCCGCGTGTTATGAATGTGTAATCGCTTTCGATCATCATAATCGCGATCAGCACGCCGAGCACCACCGGCGGCACCAATATGGCGAAGCTGAGAGCCATACGTTCCCATTTAATGTGCATGAAGACGGAAACGATGAAGCCCGCTTTCAGCAGCATAAATACGATGATCAGGGTCCATCGGGTGTATCCCTGAACGTGGAAATAATCGACGAGATAGGAGAACGTCGAAAGCACGAACAGCAAGGCCCAAACCTTAATGTACACACCGAGCGGATGTTGTTGACCTTCTACATGAGCCATGAACTTAACCCCTACCAAAGATAAAAGAATGCGAAAATGAAAACCCAAACCAGATCGACGAAGTGCCAATAGAGACCCATCGTTTCAACGTGTTCGTAGCTGCCCTTGCGGCTGGTGAAGAAGCCGCGCTTGCCGGTGTCATAATCACCGCGCCAAACCTTGCGGGCGACGAGAAGCAGGAACAAAACGCCGACGGAAACGTGGAAACCGTGGAACCCGGTAATCATGAAAAAGATCGAACCAAACTGCGCCGCGCCCATCGGATTACCCCAAGGACGGACGCCTTCTTCGACGATCAACTTGGTCCACTCGAAGGCCTGCATGCCGACGAAGGTCGCGCCGAAGAAGGCGGTCACCAACAACATCGCTGCCGTCTTCACGCGGTCGCGTCGGTAA
>JABMOP010000104.1 GCA_013204125.1 Rhodospirillales bacterium
CACTGGCGCCTTGTTCGCTCCGACCGAGCGAGCGCGGCTGATCGAAACCGACGAACACGCCAACAGCCAAATCGGGTGTAAAGCCGATAAACCAGGTATCGAGCGCATTATTGGTCGTTCCGGTTTTCCCGGCAATAGGTTTTCCGACCGATTTAATCTGGCGCCCGGTTCCCCGTTCGACCACACCTTGCAGCATTGAAACCATCTGATAGGCGCTGGTTGGATCGGTTACGGATTTGCGCGCATCTGGAATTTGCGGCAGTGGCTGGCCGACCCAATTATCCGCCTGACATTTCGGGCAGATGCGGCTGTCATGCTTGAAAATGGTTTTTCCGTGCCGGTCCTGAATTCTATCTATCAATGTCGGGGTTATATATTTCCCGCTATTGACCAGCATCGCGTAGGCAGCGGTTAATCTTAGAAGCGTTGTCTCGCCGGCGCCCAAGGACATGGAAAGCTGGCTCTGCAATTTATCGACAATACCGAAGCGGACGGCGTAATCGATGATTGTTTCGATGCCGATGGTTTGGGCCAAGCGTACGGTCATTAGATTGCGGGACTTTTCCAGACCGAGCCGCATGGTGCTCGGCCCGTAAAATTCGTTGGTGTAGTTGGCGGGCCGCCATTTTGGCAAACCCGGACCCTGATCGATCACGAACGGCGCATCTAGTATAAGCGTAGAAGGTGTATAGCCCTTGTCGAGCGCCGCCAGATAAACGAATGGCTTGAACGCGGAGCCGGGCTGACGCGCGGCCTGAACGGCGCGGTTGAACTGGCTTTTTTCAATGTCGTAGCCGCCCGACATGGCCAGCACCCGCCCGGTATGAGGATCAAGCACCACGATTGCGCCCTCGATTTCAGGGATCTGGCGCAGGGCGTAGGTGCCGTGCGGATAAGGCTTTCCCTTTTGGTCAGCACCGGCGGCCTCAACGGCAATAACATCACCGGCCACCAGCACCTGTGCCGGCGTCCTAACGCCGGGGCCGAGCCGTTCATTTCTCAGCCAATTCCGCGCCCACAGTAATCCCTTTAAAGGAATTGATCCGGCGGAGCCGTCGGCGAGCCCGATATGCGCGGCCAGATTATTTACTTCGCGAACGATCGCCATACGCCATACGCCCATGCCCTTTGGCCGGGGGACTGCCGTCAGAGCCGTGTGCCAGGGCTGGCCGGGGTCCAGCGTAGCAATTGGGCCGCGCCAGCCATGGCGTTGATCATAAGCGATCAAGCCGGCCCGGAGCGCCCGATCCGCGATGGATTGGTATTTAGGATCCAGGGTCGTGCGCACGGAAAGTCCACCATCGTATAATTGCTCGTCGCCATATCGTTGGGCTAATTCGCGCCGCACCTCTTCGGCGAAATAATCAGCGCGGACAAATTCGGCTTCGTCGCGGCTACGCACCGACAAGGGTGTCGCAAGGGCATACTTGGCCTGTTCGAGGCTAATCACCCCATCTTCCAACATGCGCCCTATGACCCAATCACGGCGCCCCTTGGCCAAGGCAGGGTATTTGACAGGATTATAATTGTTGGGCGCCTTGGGCAAGGCCGCAAGGAAGGCTGCCTCGGCGATGCTGAGGCCGTCCAGAGGCTTATTAAAATAGTTAAGGGCCGCCGCCGCGACGCCGTAAGAGCCGCGCCCGAGATAAATTTCGTTCAGATAAAGTTCGAGGATTCGTTGTTTGGATAAGGAGCGTTCAATGCGAAAGGCAAGGATCGCCTCTTTAATTTTTCGCTCGAAGGTGACGTCGCTCGTTAGCAGGAAATTCTTGGCAACTTGCTGGGTTATTGTCGATGCGCCAACCAACCTGCGGCCACTCGCCAAATTTTTTAGGTTCGTGACCATTGCGCGCGCGATGCCGAGAGGATCAATGCCAGGGTGCAGGAAAAAATTCTTGTCTTCAGCAGACAAGATAGCCCGGCGGACGAGTTTGGGCGTGGCGGCAGCCGGAATAAAGACACGCCTTTGTCTCGCATATTCGGCCAACAGACGCCCGTCGCCAGCCTGAACACGGGTCATAACCGGAGGTTCGTAATCGGCTAGCTGGCGGTAATCGGGCAGCCCTTGGCCATATTTATAGAATAAATATATTCCGCCGCCCGCCGCTGCGAACAGGGCAAAAAACACGAAGCTGAAGAACAGGATTAAAGTGCGCAGCATGGCAATATAGATTTAAACCAGATGATTTCGAGGTCCGCGGTCCCCTGGCACCCGACCAGGGCTAACAATTTATCGATGTCCATAGAGTACAAATATGGCGCGTTTATGACGTCTCGCAACGAATTTCGGTGTAATATTCGCTGCGCTCGTTCACAGCCTGTCGGCTTGTTCTACGCTGTTGAAAAATTGAACGATTGCCCGCGCTATGGCACCGGCGAAACGGGCGCGGTATTTTTTGCTTCTGAGCGCCTTTTCGTCGCTCGCATTGGACAGAAATCCCATCTCAATCAATACCGACGGGATATCCGGCGCTTTCAGAACAGCAAAACCGGCAAATCGATGTGTATTGGGCAGCAATTTAGCGACGTTTTTTAGTTCGCGCACCAAAAAACCTGCCACGCGCGCCGACTCGTTCATCGTTTCCCGCTGCGCCAGATCGATTAGAATATTGGTGACCTCCGGCGCTTCGCCAGAAAGATCGATGCCGGCAATCAAATCAGCCTTATTTTCTTTTTCCGCCAATTCTGCGGATTCCTTATCAGACGCGTTTTCCGACAACGTGTACACAGAAAGCCCCCTGATACTTTTCTTGCGGATGGTATCTGCGTGCAGCGAAAGAAACAGCGAAGCCTCTTTTTCACGGGCACTTTCCACCCGGTCGCGAAGACGCAGGAATATATCGCGGTCGCGGGTTAGCATTACTTTGTATCGTCCGCTCCGCTCCAACCGATACTTAAGGTCCCGCGCCGCCGCCAAGGTTATCGATTTTTCAAATATTCCACTGCGCCCTGTGGCCCCCGGATCGACCCCGCCATGCCCTGGGTCAATAACGATGATTCGGGTTTTACCGCGTTGGGTGCCGGGTTTTCGCGCCGGCGCACTAAATCGCCGTGCGGGTGTGTTTCGTGCGATTTGGGCCCGCCCACTCTGACCCGCCGCCGGCTCCGATGACCTAACCGAGCCGAGTTTCGGCGCGCCTGGTTCAATATCCAAGACAAGACGGTATGAGTTTTCACCGTGGGGCGGTAAAAGGAAAATATTTTTTATGCGCCCTGCGCGTTTCAAATCCAATACCACTCGCGAGACACCAGGGCGCAGCAACCCATAGCGAAACCGCTCCACTAAGCCGCTGGCGCCGGGTACGCTTGGCGGACGCATACGCCAATCAATTTCCGGTAAATCGATGACGATTCGGGATGGATCGGCAAGGGAAAAAGCCCGATATTCCACATTACCCGACAACTCGATGACGAACCGTGTTTTATCGGCATGTACGCCGAGACGCATAACCTTGGCGATCGGAATTTGACCTTGCGCGCCGACCGTCGAATCTGGCCGAAAATCAGCAAAGAACCCAATCCAACCGCCAGCGGATACGCCGACAGCGCCATCAAAACAAATCTCTTGAAATACATGTTAACCAAAGCGAATCACATATACCGCGCTATCGGGACACCCATCAACGAAAATCACCGATATCAGCGCTAGGTCATGACCTAATTTAATGATGCAGCTTAAATGGATTGTGAAATCAAATTCCTACCGTTATGTTAATTTTGTCGGATTGGTTCTGACGTCTGCACGGCGATGCTTCGTCTTTTTTCGCTGTCGCCGCCGCAATCAGGGTAAATTTTGAGAATTATCTTTGATTATTGCCGCAAACGCCTGAACCAAAATCCGCCTGATAAATCTGAAAGTTTTATGCCGATGACCATCACCCCGATCCAAGCAGAAAGCAATCCGCAGAACGATATGCGGGATGACTGCGCCAGCCATGGCAGGCTGGATAGGTCGCGGGCTAATTATTTTATCAACAGATCAGTCCGCAGCGAGGCGTATTTAGATTGCGCCGACGCCGGGCTTTGGAGTTTACATAGCTATGGTAACGAAAAGAATGTTAATCGACGCGGCCCACCCGGAACAGACACGGGTCGCGGTTATGGACGGGAATCATCTCGAAGAATTTGACGTCGAGTCGGTCTCCCGTAAGCAGCTCAAAGGTAATATTTACCTCGCCAAGGTGACGAGGGTGGAGCCGTCGCTTCAAGCGGCGTTCGTCGATTACGGTGGAAACCGCCATGGATTTCTGGCATTTACCGAAATTCACCCAGATTATTACCAAATTCCGGTCGCTGACCGTGAACAGCTATTGGCGGAAGAACTAGAATCCCAAGAAGCTGAAAATGACGAGGCCGAGGCCATCGAGGCGGCCGAGGTGGACGCCGAAGCAGGCGAAATTGGCCTAGACGACAAGAATGTAGAAGTGATTGGCGGCGACGATATTGACGGGGTCGAAGAAAAGCGCCGCGCAAATCCAACTCGACGGTACAAAATCCAAGAAGTCATTAAACGCAGGCAAATTCTGCTAATTCAGGTCGTTAAGGAAGAGCGCGGCAATAAAGGCGCCGCACTCACCACCTACCTGTCTCTCGCAGGCCGCTATTGTGTGCTGATGCCCAATACCGGCAAAGGCGGAGGGGTTTCCCGTAAAATTGGCAGCGGCCAGGACCGTAAGCGCCTGAAATCTATTATTTCAGAACTCGAAATTGCGCGCGGAATGGCCGTGATCGTCCGCACTGCCGGCGCTGATAGAAGCAAAGCCGAAATTAAGCGTGATTATGATTACCTCATCCGTCTTTGGAATGGCATACGCGATACCACATTGGAATCGACGGCGCCGGCGCTGATCCATGAAGAGGCTAATATAATTAAGCGTAGTATCCGGGATTTGTATTCTAGCGACATTGACGAGGTGTTCGTCGAAGGCGAAGAGGGCTACCGAACCGCCAAAGACTTGATGAAAATGTTGGTCCCCAGTCATGCCAAAAAAGTTCAGCGTTATTCTGACACCGTGGTGCCGTTGTTCAGCCAATACCACATCGAGAGCCAACTGGAATCCATGAACAGCCCGGAAGTTCAGTTGAAATCCGGTGGCTATATCGTCATCAATCCAACCGAAGCCCTGGTCTCCATCGACGTCAATTCAGGCCGGGCGACGCGTGGCCGGAACATCGAAGAAACCGCCCTTAAAACCAATTCCGAAGCGGCCACCGAAATTGCCCGTCATTTGAGGTTGAGGGATCTCGCCGGCTTGGTGGTGATCGATTTTATCGATATGGAAATCCATCGCAACCAGACGTTCGTCGAACGTCGCCTTAAAGAAGCCATGAGACTAGATCGTGCGCGCATTCAGATTGGCCGTATCAGTCCCTTCGGGCTTCTCGAGCTTTCGCGCCAAAGACTGCGGCCCAGCATCACCGAAACCATGGCCGACGTATGTCCCCATTGCGGCGGGTCCGGTATGCGCCGGTCGAAAGAATCAGCGGCTCTTCATGTGTTGCGCGAAATCGAAGAAGAAGGCATTCGCAAACATTCCGGGGAATTGGAAGTGACCATGCACCCTGAAGTGGCGCTTTATATTCTAAACCACAAACGCGCGGCCCTCGATGAAATCGAGAAAAAGTTTGAGTTTAGAATTACAATCAACGAAGACGATGCGTTGATCCCGCCCAATAATGTGATCAAACGCGATGGGGTAATTAGCGACGATACTTCCACCTGCAATGACCGAAATGCGCGGCCCAGCGACGACGGCGAACGTGGTAGTGGTGAAGGCGGTAAAAACGCCGGCGCCGGCGGTCACGAGGGGGCAAACGCAATGAAGACGGCACCGAGAAATCGATCAAAAGTTCGGCCCGTTTCAAGGCTGCCAGCGATCCCTATAGTGCTTTGTACAGGATAGGTTTTGTCGGCATGTTGACAGTCTTGGCCAAACGTCAAGCCATTGAATCCGCAGGCGGTTTTGACGAAAGTTTGCTGACCGCACAGGATTTCGATCTATGGCTTTCAATGCTTGCAAGCCCGGGGGCGAAGTTTACCGTCTTTGAAGAGGAACTTTCGCGCTATCACATCAACGCAAGCGGCATTACCTCGCACACGCAACGGCGCTTGCAGTGCAC
>JABMOP010000105.1 GCA_013204125.1 Rhodospirillales bacterium
CCCGCTCGTCGATTGGCTGGATTACAATGGCTATACCATGGTGACCAAACCGGCAAAGGAATTTACCGACAGCGCCGGGCGGCGCAAAATAAAAGGCAATATGGATATTGAAATCGCCGTTGATATCATGGAATTATGCGAACATTTGGACCATATTGTCCTCTTTAGCGGCGACGGCGATTTCCGCCGGCTGGTGGAAGCGGTGCAAAGCAAAGGCAAACGGGTGACGGTGGTCTCGACGGTTAAATCCAAACCGCCCATGGCCGCCGACGAATTGCGCCGCCAGGCGGATTATTTTATCGAAATTCGGGATATTCAGGGCGATATCGCACGCAAACCGGGTCAGGGTGAGGCGCTGCCGCCGCCCATCGATGACGGCGAACTGGACGATCTCGCCTTTGATCCCGAGAATCCCGAGGACCACTTTCGCGAATCCGCCTGATCTTCTAGTCTCTCGTCCATGAACCATCCGACCAGCGAATGCGACAGGTGTCCGAGGCTCGTTCACTTGCGCCACGATTTGCGCGCCAAGCATGGCGGCGATTGGCATAACGCGCCGGTGCCATCGTTCGGCCGGGCAAGCGCGGGGCTGCTCATAGTCGGCCTGGCGCCGGGATTGAACGGCGCCAACCGAACAGGCCGGCCGTTCACAGGTGACTTCGCCGGCGATCTTTTATATGCGACCTTGGCCCGGTTTGGATTTTCCAGGGGCACTTACGGATCCGAATCATCCGATGGGCTGGAACTCATCAACTGCCGCATTACCAACGCCGTCCGCTGTTTGCCGCCGGAAAACAAGCCGGTTGGCGCCGAGGTCAAGGCGTGCGGCGACTATTTAGCGGCCGAAATCGCCTCCATGGCGCGCCTTCGCGTGGTCTTGGCACTGGGGACGCTTGCCCACGGCGCTGTTTTAGGCGCCTTGAATCTCCGCAAAAGCGAATGGAAGTTTAGCCATGGGGCGATCCACCGGCTTGCCGGCGGGTTGATCTTAGCCGACAGCTATCATTGTTCCCGCTACAACACCAATACCCGCCGCTTGACGGTCGATATGTTCGAAGATGTGTTCGAAGCCGCCGCCGGCATATTGCAGGGCGATCCGGTGGCGCCGTCATAAATTTCTTTTCCCCGGCTGCCGATATGCTATACCGCCTATCATTAAACGCGTAGGGGGCGAAAATCTGTGGAACTGGTCTGTCTTGATTTAGAGGGCGTGTTAATACCGGAAATCTGGATCGGCGTTGCCGAGAAGACCGGCATCGAAGCCTTGCGCGCGACCACCCGCGATATCCCCGATTACGATCAACTCATGCGACAAAGATTGAAAATTCTGGATGAAAACGGGCTCGGATTGCCGTTGATCCGTGAAGTGATTGACGGTTTGGAGCCGCTGGACGGCGCCGCCGCATTTTTGGATTGGCTGCGCGCGAACTTCCAGCTGGTGATCCTATCGGATACGTTTTACGATTTTGCCGAACCGTTCATGCGGAAACTGGGCTGGCCGACGCTATTGTGCCACCGGCTGGAATGCGCCGCGGATGGGCGGATTACCGACTACAAGCTGCGCATGAAAGATCACAAAAAAGAAGCTGTGGTGGCGTTCAAGACGCTCAACTACACCGTCATTGCCGCCGGTGATTCTTATAACGATACATCCATGCTGGGCGCTGCCGACCATGGATTTCTGTTTCGCGCGCCGGACAAAGTGATCGCCGAATTCCCGCAATTTTCGCTGGCGGTTACCTTCGATGAGCTAAAAGACCGTATTCGGGAAGTAAGCCCGCGTTTCTAACCTTCGCGGTCCGATCCACGCTCATGGAAATCTTCCGCCGGGTGGTCGGGATCGAGCATCCGATGCAAATGCACAATGACATATTTGATATGGGCGTGATCCACCTTGGCGCGGCTGACGCCCTGCCAGGCGGTCATCGCCGCAGCATAGGACGGGAAAATCCCGACGACGTCCAAATCATCGGCATCGACGAAATCCGTCCCCGACGGGTCGGCGACTTCGCCGCCGAATACGAGATGTAGCAAGGGCGTGTCCATTTGATCCTCAGTCCCATTCGTTGGCGTGATTGTTAATATATGCGACTGATGAGGGGCGGATACAAGTTGTCTGCAAACATGGCTAGTCAAACTAGGAGTTGGATTGTATAAAAAAAACTATACAATCAAAAATTTAGACTATACAATTAGGTAGTAGTCTATCTAAGTATGACCTGTGGCAAGTTGATAATGATATGGGATGTATCATGCTGAGCAGCAGAGAAGTTATTAAAAAGTCTGGAATTTCTAGGGCTACGCTCAATAACTACATTGCCCTTGGCTTGATTATTGGGCCGCTGGTGAAGAACCCGGACAGTCCAAGTGATAAGGCTCGGAGACTCGGTTATTTTCCAGAGTCAGTTTTGGACCGTCTGAATGAGATCGCTGATCTGAAAAAACAAGGCCTGCGTATGGCTGAAATCAGCCGCCGCCTGGGCGCCAGCGGTTCGAACAGCGCCAAAAAATCTGCGGACGCCGCCCCGGCCAACACGGACGTAGCTGCCGAAGGCAGAGGGCTTCGGCTGACTGTCGATCAACTGGAATGGCCGGCCTATCTGGTTAACAATAAATTCGAAGTCGAGTGGGAAAATCGGGCGGCCGAGGCGATGATATTTGGTGTGGGCGGCGGCCTTTCCGGCGATATCGCCGAAAGAAACCTCTTTCGCTTGCTTTTCGATGGCTGCGCGGAAGAAGCCGAAAGCCGGGACGAAATCCTTGATTTTCACCTTTCAATTGCCAAAAACAGGCTGAACAAGGCTGCCCTTTTGACCCTGGATGCGCATTTGGAAGGCGAACGGATCGAAGAATTGGCCGAAATCTATGACCGGACCGAAGCGGCTAGCTTAAAATCGATCTGTGAGACCGAGGTCAATTTAGCGCCGCGCCACGCCACACCGGATCGCTATCATTTGTATGCCAGTTTCTTTCGCGAAGGCATTTTCTTCACCTATGCGCCTTCGGACGATGCAATTAATCCGGTGATGACCCTGCTGGCCCGGCGCGATCTGGTGATCCGGGATCTTTTAAAGAGCCGCAAACCCTATATGACGCCGTTGGCGGTTCTCGTCGCCGATATCCAGAGTTCGGTCAAAATATGCGCCGAATTGCCGCCGGAGGAATATTTTGAGCTCATCAATCAGGTCTGGGCGACGATGGACCCTATCTTTCGTAAATTCTACGCAACCCACGGAAAGCATGTGGGTGACGGCATGGTTTATTATTTTTTTCCTCAGCCCGACTGCAATTACATCCTCAACGCCGTTCAATGCGCCGCTGAAATGAAAGAGGCGATGATTGCCATCAATCGCGACTGGCGCGAGAGAAAAAATTGGAGCAATGAACTGCTTTTGAACATAGGGCTCGATGAAGGCCAGGAATGGTTCGGCTCCTATCAGACGCCGACGCATCTGGAATTCACCGTCCTTGGCGATACCATTAACC
>JABMOP010000106.1 GCA_013204125.1 Rhodospirillales bacterium
CCGACTTCTTCGTCATAGGAGAGGACAATATGCAACGGCCTGTTCAAACCGGCTTTTAAGATTTCCGGCACCAGAGCAAGAACAACTGCGATAAAGCCCTTCATGTCGGCCGCGCCGCGGCCATAAAGCCGGCCTTCGCGCTCGGTCAATAAAAACGGATCGGTGCTCCAGTTTTGGCCGTCCACGGGAACCACATCCGTATGGCCCGATAAAATCACCCCGCCGCCCACATCTGGTCCGAGTGTGGCAATCAGATCGGCCTTATCGCCCGCTTCGGATTTTTGGGTGCGCGCGGTAACTCCGTTGGATTTCAAATAGTCTTGGACAAAATCAATGAGCGCCAGGTTGGATTTCGCCGACACCGTATCGAACGCCACAAGTTGTTCCAACATTGCGCCCGGTGTCATCACGCCCGCCAAAACGCCCGGGTGAACAACACCATGACTGTGAACAGCTCCAACCGGCCGAGCAACATACCGATGGACAGCAGCCACTTCGCCGCCACGGGCAGCGACGCATAGGTGCCTTCAGGGCCGATCACATGCCCCAAGCCAGGGCCGACATTGGCGATTGCAGACGCCGCCGCAGATACGCTGGTCAGGAAATCAAGGCCCAGCATGGCCAGCAAAATCGCGAGCAGGGCGAAGGTCGCGAGAAACACGAAAAAGAAGCTCATTACCGACTGGATCACTTCGTCGGATATGGGGTTGCGGTTGTAATAAGGAATGAACACACCGTGCGGCTGCGCCAAGTGCTGAAACTGGGTGCGCGCCGCCGCATACAGGATCTGAAAGCGGAATATTTTGATGCCGCACGTGGTTGACCCGGCGCATCCGCCGACAAACATTATAAAGAAGAATAAGGGCACCACGAAGGGCCCCCAGCGGTCAAACCCATCGGTCGCATAGCCCGTCCCGGTCATGATGGAGACCACGTTGAACGATGAAAAGCGCAGCGCCTGCAACGGCTCGATCCCGCGCCCGAGCCATAGCCAGCCGGCGACGACCGTAACTAACACGAAAAGCGTAGTCAGGAACCATTGCACTTGTGTGTCGCGGAAAAGCGCGCCGGGTTTCCCTTGGAGGGCGAACAAATACAAAAGGAACGGCAGGCTGCCGACAATCATGCCAAGGGTGATAATTGCGTCGATCAAAGTGCTGTTATAATAACCGATGGACGCCGTGTGCGTTGAAAATCCGCCGGTCGCAATGGTCGTCATGGCATGGGCGATGGCATCAAAACCACTCATCCCGGCGAACCACATGGCGGCTGCCCAAATCGCCGTCAATCCTAGATAGATAACGCCAATGGTTGAAGCCACCTGCGCCGCGCGGGGCATTGCTTTTTCCGACTGGTCTGAACTTTCCATTCGGAACAATTGCATACCACCGACCCGCAGCATCGGCATGACGGCGAGCGCCATAACAATAATACCAATCCCGCCCAGCCATTGCAGGAGCGCCCGCCACAGCAACAATCCCGGCGGCACATTTTCCAAATTCACGATAACCGTCGCGCCGGTGGTGGTAATGCCCGACATGGCCTCAAAATAGGCGTCGGAGAAGCTCATCTGAAGCCCGGAAAACGCGAACGGAAGCGCCGCGAACAAGGTCAGCACGATCCAACTTAATGTGGTCAGGATAAACGCTTGGCGCGCCGATAAGCTGACGCCGCCGGCGCGGCTGGTAATGATCAGCGACACGCCGATGAATAATGTCACCCCGGCGGAGACGGCAAAAACCTGCCAATCTGGATTGCCGGTCGCCGCATCGACCGCCGCCGGCACAGCCATAACAACCGCCAAGGTCGTCAGCAGGATACCGAGAATTAGCGAAATGGGCCGAAAATCGATCACCATCGCCTCCGTTGGCGCGCGGTCCGATCCCAGGAATTCGGCCCCGAAATGGACTTCAGGCGCCGCACCGCCGGGCTAACCTTTAATGCGCACCCGGCTGGCCGATCATGGCCAGGAATTCCCGCCGCGTTGAAGGATCGTCGCGGAATGCGCCGATCATGCGGCTGGTCACCATATTTACGTTCGGCTTGTCGATGCCGCGCGTTGTCATACATTCATGTGCCGCTTCGATAACCACGGCGACACCTTTGGGCCGCAGCGCTTCGTCCAGGGTATTGGCAATCTGGGCCGTCAATTTTTCCTGAATTTGCAGACGCCGGGCGAACACTTCCACGAGGCGGGCCAGCTTGGAAATACCGATAACCTTAGTATCGGGCAGATAGGCGACGTGGGCCTTGCCGATAATAGGCGCCATATGATGTTCGCAATGGGAGGCGAAGGGAATGTTCTTTAAGACAACAATTTCGTCGTAGCCATCCGTTTCATCAAAGGTCCGCCCCAAAAGCTCAAGCGGATCTCTGCCATAGCCGGCGAAATATTCTTCAAAGGCGCGCGCCACGCGGTCGGGCGTTCCTAATAGGCCTGGCCTTTGCGGATCGTCGCCGGCCCAGC
>JABMOP010000107.1 GCA_013204125.1 Rhodospirillales bacterium
CGGCAGCACCTTTCGCGCCGGGCTGAAAATTCCAGCATTTCAGCATCGCGAGGCGGACCGTATTGGCCATCGCGTCCAATTCGCTTTGGGTGACGCGCTGTTCCGGATTAAACTCGCGCGGCCGCTGGCTGATGGCCTTGGCGATTTGATCCATAACCTGATCTTCAGGTTTAATTTTCTTTTTTGTCTTTTTGGGCTTCTCTTTATTTTTGGTATCCGGTCGCAGCAAATCCTTTTCAAGGTTTTTCAAGACACTGGCAAAGGTTTCCGGCGGTTTTGGTTTGCGCTTTGGTTTTGCCCGCGCCAAGGCACGCGGCGCCTTGGCCTCCGGTGCGGGTTTAGCCTTCGGCATGGGTTTTTCCGCCACTTTGGGTTTGGGTTTCGATTTGGGTTTCGGTTCCGGCGGCGGCGGGATGGCGGCAACTTCCTGCGCCAATTTAGGCTGCGTCGGCGCCGGCGGCGCTTTTTTTACTTTGGGCACAGGCTTTGGTTTCGGCTTTTCCGCTACTTTCGCTTTGGCCGGCTCCTTTTTCTTCGGCGTGCGGCGCTTAGCCACCGGCACGTTGGTTTCCTCGCCAAGGTCGATCAATTCGACAACCAGCGGGATGTCGAGGGGCGGCGGGCGGCGCAGATGCGGCAAGCCAACCACGCTCACGATCACGACCGCAGCGTGCAGCGCTAACGAAAACCCGATGGCTGTATGGTTAGCTTGTTCCATACCCTTTACTGCTTCTTAGCCCTATTGGGCGGCTTTTTAGAGCTGCGCCGCTTTGGCGATTGGGTAATCAGCGCGACTTTGTTGAAACCGGCTTGATTAATTGTGCCCATCACCTGAATGACGCGGCCATAATTGATCGTCTGGTCGCCGCGAACAAAAATGCGGATATCGGGATTGGCGCCGGTAACCGCCACCAGACGCGCGCCCAATGCTTCCAATTCGATCTCCGTATCTTGGAGAAAAATTTTCCCTTTTGCATTGACCGAGATCGAAAGCGGCTCGACCGGATCGCGGAGCGCGCTGGCCTTGGATTCGGGCAAATCCACCTGGACACCAACGGTCAGCAAAGGCGCGGTCACCATAAATACGATCAACAGCACGAGCATCACATCCACCATCGGCGTAACGTTAATGTCACTCATCGGCTGCGCGCGCTGGCGTCGGCGCCGGCCCTTGGAGCCGCTTCGCCTGCTGCTGGCAAGCTGACCCGCCATGCTTAGTCCTTCCCTTCAAGCTGGCGCGAAATGATCGCCGAAAACTCCGTCGCAAAATCGTCAAGCCGCGCGGCGTAGCGGTCCAGATCTTTGGAGATATAGTTATAGGCAACGACCGCCGGAATGGCGGCAACGAGGCCAAGCGCCGTGGCAAACAAGGCCTCCGCAATACCTGGCGCAACCACAGCGAGGCTGGTGTTCTTAGTCACCGATATCGCCTGAAAGGAATTCATAATCCCCCAAACCGTGCCGAACAGACCGATAAACGGCGCAGTCGATCCGGTCGATGCCAGAACCGTCATTTGGCGTTCGATGCGATCAACTTCACGGTTGACGGTCACATCCATAACCCGCCCGACCCGCTCCATCAGGCTCGATCCGCCGGTGGTATCGATAATCCCGGTTTCGGACGAGCGGCGCCATTCGCGCATCGCCGCGCCGAACACCGCCGACATGGGATCGCTTGGCTGCCCGCCTATTTTTTCATATAGCGCATCCAACGAGCCACCGGACCAAAAGATATCTTCGAACTTGGTCGCCCCCCGGTTCAGGCGCTTCAACTGGGTCACTTTGTCGTAGATGATCGCCCAGCACCAAATCGAGGCCCCGACCAGTACGATCATCACCACCTTGACTATTAAATCGGCCCTGAGGAAGAGCGACCACACCGAAAAATTATACACATCGTTGGCCATGCCGACGACATTTACGGCTTCTGCTTCCATTATATAACCTCACTCATACCTTAAAATCCTCAAAATCATGTTTCTTAATTTTCCGCGCCGGCAAGGGCTGCACGAACTTCCGCCGGCAACCGTTTCGGTTTGCCGTTAGCGCCGATACCGGCGAGCCGAACGTCCATAACCACAAGCTCTTCGGCGCCGCGCAAAACCGATTGGCGAAGATCAAAACTGGCGCCTTTTACATCCAACACATGGGTATGGACCTCTAATTTGTCACCAAGATGGCCGGGCGCGAGATATTCCGCGTGACACCTGCGCACCGCGAACATGACATCGTCCTCGTCTTTCATGCGCCGTTGATCAAGACCGAAGGCATCAAGAATTTCCGACCGCGCGCGTTCCGCATAGCGTAGATAATTTGCGTAATAGACGACGCCGGCGGCATCGGTGTCTTCCCAATAAATAGTGACCGGGAATGTGTGCCGGGCGGCGGTGCCTGCCGTTTCCTTAATTTTCATCCTCCGCCTCCCCACCATCGTTCTCGCCGAGCGCCGTCATCAGTTCCAGCTGATCTAAGTTTGCCGGCGGCATCAGCCCCAGATGCCGGTACGCGCGCTCGGCCAGAACACGGCCGCGCGGCGTGCGCATCAGCAACCCTTCGCGGATAAGATAAGGCTCGATCACTTCTTCAATTGTGTCGCGTTCTTCCGATAACGCCGCTGACAATGTTTCTGCGCCGACCGGCCCGCCGCCATAATTATCTGCGATACACCGCAAAAAACGCCGGTCCAATTCATCAAGGCCAAGGGCATCAACTTCCAATTGGCCAAGCGCCGCATTGGCAACTTTTTGATCGACCACCGAATGGCCGTCAACGAGCGCAAAATCGCGGACCCGGCGCAGCAAGCGCCCGGCAACGCGCGGTGTCCCGCGCGAACGCCGCGCCACTTCCAAGTCGCCGTCCTCGGTAACGTCGAGGCTCAATAATTTGGCGCTTCTGAGAACGATGGTCAGAAGATCGGAAGGGTCATAGAACGACATGTGCAGCAAAATGCCGAAACGGTCGCGCAGCGGCGTTGTCAATAGCCCCGACCGGGTTGTTGCGCCAACCAATGTAAAGGGCGGTAATTCAATGCGGACGCTCCTCGCCGCCGGGCCTTCGCCGATAATCAAATCCAATTCGCCGTCTTCCATCGCCGGGTAGAGGATTTCCTCGACCACCGGCTGCAAGCGGTGAATTTCGTCGATGAACAAAACGTCGCGCGGTTGCAGATTGGTCAATATAGCGGCGAGGTCGCCGGACTTGGCGATCACCGGGCCGGATGTTGCGCGAAACCCAACGCCCAATTCACCGGCGATGATGCGCGCCAAGGTCGTCTTGCCAAGACCCGGCGGCCCATAAAGCAGCGCGTGATCCATGAC
>JABMOP010000108.1 GCA_013204125.1 Rhodospirillales bacterium
GAACAGGAATCGTGATAGACGGCAACGCCTTCGAAGCCGAGCCGGGCGGCGTCCACCTTCAAGACATCGCTTAAAAACTGGGTCAGCTCGAAAGTGCGCGCCGCTAAATCCCGGGCGGCGGAAAAGCGCGCCGGATCATCGGCCAATAAGTCCGGATAATGAATTCGGATCATCGCGGCGCAGGAGCCGGACGGCGCCACCACATAATCAAATCCGGAAAAAGCGTCGATCACCAGGGCGGCGAGGGCGAGGGCATTTGCCTTATCGCCCGAATTATAAGCCGGCTGACCGCAACAGGTTTGAGCCATCGGCACCGCAACCTCGCAGCCCGCGTCTTCGAGCAATTTTACGGCGGCAAAGCCCACCGATGGCCGGATCAGATCGACCAGACATGTAACGAAGAGGGCGACGCGGGGCGGGGTGTTTTTTGGCGCTTGGGGCATGATTTAGAGAGTGCCCGATTAACCGGAATGAAGTAAAGCCTATCCGAGCGGGCGCGGTTGGATTACCTTTGGCAGCAGGATATAAAGCCGGCCCGGGCTCTTCATGTGACCGGCGGCTTCGCGTGCCTGGGCACCGGCACCCCAGAATAAATCGCCGCGCACCGGCCCGGTGATGGCGCCGCCGGTATCTTGAGCCACCACCAACCGGCGCAAGGGCGATGCCGGACTTAAGGGGTGCACCGTATCCAGCCACAAGGGCGCACTTAGAGGCAGGTGCTTACGGTCGATGGCGAGGCTGCGGCCAGGGGTCAGCGGCACCCCTTCGGCGCCAACCGGGCCGGGGCCGATGATGCGCCGGAAAAACACGTAAGAGGCATTTCGGTTCATCACCGCCTGCGCCTGGGCGGGGTTGGCCTGCAGCCAACGGCGAATAGCCTGCAGCGACATCTGCTCTTCAGGGATTGCGCCCATGGCCACCAAATCATGGCCGATGGCGTGGTAGGGCCTGCCGTTTTTTCCATCGAACCCGACACGGATAACATCGCCGGATTCTAAAACCACCCGGCCCGATCCTTGTATATGAAGGAAGAAGGCTTCGATTGGGTCCTCGACCCAAAGCAGTTCCAGCTGTTTGCCGGCTAAAGCACCCTTCTCGATTTCGCCTCTGCCGGCGTAGGGCACCAATCGGTTGCCGCTGAGACGCCCGGAGATCGAGCGGCCCTGCAATTCGCCATCAAATCGACCCAGATCGGCGCTCACAAGATCGGGTGGTTTCTGGTAGAGGGGCACGGTGAAGCGGGTGCTTCGGCGTAAAGAGCCGTTCAATTCAGGTTCGAAATATCCTGTGAACAATCCATTTGCCGCGCCGCCATTGGTTATGGCGTAAGGCCGAAACCACGCTTCAAAATATTGCCGTGCCGAGGCCGCGTTTTCGCCGGCGCCGACAGCCGCGTGGCAGGCATCTTGCCAATGGCCGGCATAGCCGGCGATTTGGAATGGCGGCATTTTGTAGTTCGGCGCCAAGCGGATAATGCGGTTGCAGGATTTCAGAAATGTGTTGAGGGCGGCACGCTGATTATCCTCTTGCCAGCCGGGCAATTGGGCGAAGCTGATCGGGGTTATCGCGGGGCCTGTTTTTGCCGGGCGCCGGCTTTCCGGCTGGGCAGCGCAAGCGCTGAGCAATAGGGCGGTGCCAATAGTCAGGGATTTAAGAAAATAGGGCCGCTTGGAAAATACGCTGAAATCAATCAAGGCTGCGGGTCGCTGCCAATTTCCAGTTAGGATTGCGCGAATGCAGATCGCGGGAAAAAGTCCAGATATCAGTAATTTCTGAAATTTGGTTTGAATTTCCATCAACCGCTTCGCCCTTGGCGTTAAGGGTCACATTAACTTGTTCGGAAATAATTTTTACGGTGATAAAGGCGTTCGTATCTTCCAAATAGGCCTCGATGGGTTCCGCCGACACCAGCCGTATCAATGTGTTTTCGAGAACTTCTTCTTTTTCTTCGCGCGCATCTATGGCCGAGGTGAAGTTATTATAAACCTCGTCACTGAGGAGGCTGTTCAAGGATTCCCGGTCGCCCTGGGCGAAGGCTTCAATAATCAGCTCAAACGCCGCGCGGGAACCGCCGATGAATTCTTGCGGATCGAAGCTGGGATCAATTTTGGCAATTTCCAAAAATCCGACAAGGGCGGGCGATAGCGGCTCGTTTTCCGGATCGTCGCCGATAATCTGGTCGAAATGAACGCCTTCGTTGGGGGCCGATTGGTCCGGCAATTGAACGACATTGTCTTCGGCGGGCGGCGCAGATTTATCGGCCGAAAACGGATTTTTCGGCGCGCGCCCATCATCCTTATGCCGCCCAAGAACGCTGCGTAACCTTAAGATAAGGAACGCCGCGATCATCGCGAACAGGATAATGTCTATAAACTGAAAACCTTCACCCATTTTCCGTCACCGGTGCGGCGGCATATGCTCAAACATTCAAATCCGCCGTATTACGCTTAAAACCTTAATCAACTTAACCCTTCGGCCCGATCAGGTCCAGCCGCAGCCAGCGGCATTAAATTTTAAAACCGCGCCGAGGCCTCGTGCAATTGACTTGGTATAAGACTACATAGGCATAGAAACGCCTCACGGCAAGGAAATGCCGGGTAATTTGCTTGATTTGGACGAGATATGGGACTGCTGTTACTGTTGATTTTTATCGGTATTCCGGTTCTGGAAATCGCCGTGTTCATCCAGCTGGGCGGGGCAATAGGCCTTTGGCCGACCCTCGGCGCTATTTTCCTGACCGCCATTATCGGCACCTGGGCGATCCGCATGCAAGGGCTCGCAATATTGTTCAAGGCGCAAGAGGTCATGCAGCGGGGTGAAATGCCGCTGAAAGAAGTGTTCGACGGCTTGTGCCTGGTGCTCGCCGGCGCGCTTTTGCTGACCCCCGGATTCGTGACCGACGGCGTTGGATTTTTATTGTTCCTGCCGCCGGTGCGCGCCTTGCTGCGCCGCAGTGCGGCCGGATTTCTAGCAAAACGCGGCGGCATCCATGTTTGGGGCAGCCATAATAGGCCCGGCGGCGGAGACGGCGGCGGAGTCATAATCGATGGTGATTTCGAAAAGGTTCGACCGGAAGATACGGAGACGCCGCCAAATCGGCACTTACCGGGCGGCGATAATCAATAAACCCCTGTGAACATCGGCAGACATTATTGAACGCCGCCAGGATTAATGCTACCCAAAGGCGCCCGAACTTAGGCTCTTGAATATCGAAAGGAAACGTAATGGCGGACGAAGACGACAGCCCGATCCCCGAAGAAAGATTCACACCGGACCCCGATGAACAAGACGGCAACGGCGAAGATGGGCCCGGCGAAGTATCGCCGTTGGTCATCAACGGGCAATACATAAAGGACTTCTCCTTCGAAGCGCCACACACCCCGGAAATTTATTCTCAGATGCAGGAAGAAATGCCGGAAATCAGGGTCGACATCGATGTCAGCGCCGGACCCAAGGGCGAAAATATATTCGAAGTGGTTCTCAAATGCCGCGCCGAAGCACGCGTCAAGGATCAGCTCGCCTATCTGGTGGAAATTGAATATGGCGGGCTTTTTACAATCAATGTGGACGCCGAAACATTGGGTCCGGTGCTGTTGATCGAATGTCCGTTGATTTTGTTCCCGTTCCTCCGCCGCATCATTAGCGACGTCACCGGCGATGGCGGTTTTGCGCCGCTCATGCTGACGCCGATCGATTTCGCAGCGCTCTATCAGCAGCGCGTGATCGAAGCGCAACAACAACAGCAAGAAAGCGGCGAAGACTTTGCCAACGATGATGATGGCGGGAAAGAAGACTAGCCGGTAATTATTCGTTCCAGACCGGGTTTTCGATTTTTTTCATAAATGCCGTATGGGCGGCTAGCTCGCCGTCTTCCGGCGCGTGGGGGCGGGCTTCGCGGCGGGTTGTTTCGGTATCGTTTTCCACCACTTTCCGGGCCTCCGCTTTTAATTGCAGATCCGGTTGGCGACCGCCGATCAGTTCCAGATAGACCTCGGCAAGTAATTGTGCGTCTAAAAGCGCGCCGTGTAGATCGCGCGATGAATTGTCGATGCCAAACCGTTTACACAATGCATCGAGGCTCGCCGGCGCGCCCGGAAATTTGTTGCGCGCCATCGCCACCGTGTCGATGGCGCGGTCGGACGGCAAGGGGTCCATCGACAGTGCCGCCAATTCCGCATTGATAAACCGCATGTCAAAATCGGCATTATGGATAACCAGCGTCGATTGGCCGATAAATTCCAAGAACCCTTCGATGACATCGGCCATCACCGGGTGTTCAATTAAAAAGTCATCGGAAAGGCCGTGAACCGCAAAGGCGCCATCCGGCATCATGCGTTCCGGGTTTACATATTGATGATAAACTTCGCCGGTCGGCATGTGGTTGACCAGTTCGAGACAGCCAATTTCAACAATGCGGTCACCTTCGGCGGGGTTAAAGCCGGTTGTTTCCGTATCGAGAACGATCTCTCTCATGCTTTTTGCCTGCTTCCTTAACGGGGCTTGATCGGCGGCCAATGGCGACCTTTCAACCGACGCGTCAATCTGACGATGTTTTGTACTTGGCGCAAGCTGTGCCGGCGGCCCATCCCGGTATCAATGATGAAATCCGCGCGCCGTCTTTTTTCGCCGTCGGGAACCTGCCGGGCAAGAATAGCGTTCAGCTTATTTACCGTCATGCCGGGGCGCAATAAGACGCGCCTGCGCTGCAGGCTTTTCGATGCGCTGACAACGGCGATCAGATCGCATTGGTCTTCTCCGATAGTTTCGAACAACAGCGGCACATCCAAAACGACAAGGCGAGCACGTCGCCCGGCGGCCATTTTAAGAAAGCGGGTTTGTTCGCGCCGCACCAAAGGATGCAAAACCGCTTCCAGCCGCCCAAGGGCCTCATCGTCGCCGAAAACTTCGGCCCCTAGACGCCCTCGATTGACGGCGCCGTTTTCGGTGACGCCGGGAAATGCAGCCTCGACCCCGGCCACCGCTTCGCCGCCAGGCCCCATCATCCGGTGCACCGTTGCGTCTGCGTCATAGACTGGAACGCCAACATAACGGAACATGCCGGCGACGGTGGTTTTGCCCATCGCGATAGAACCTGTAAGACCAAGAATAATCATGTATCCGGCCCGGCCAGCACATGGGCCAGCACATGGGCCCGCAATTCCGGTGTGACCTTTGGGTCGCCGCCAAACCAAATGGCAAACCCCCGGCGCGCTTGATGCAACAACATGCCCAAGCCATCGACCCCGATATTACCGCGCGCGCGGGCACCTTTGAGAAGCGCGGTTTCCAATGGCGCATAGACAATATCATTAACCACCGCATCGTTCGGAAGATCATTCAGGACAATTTCCAAGGGCGGCTGACCGGTCATGCCGAGGCTGGTTGTGTTGACCAATATTTTCGCGCCGCCCAATGCCTCGCTGCGCCCAGCCCAACCAATAACCTGGATCGGCCCGCCGATATCTTGGGCCAGTTTTTCAGCGTTGGCGCGGGTTCGATTGACCAGCCTAATCTCGGGCGCGCCTTCATCCAGCAAGGCGCAGACCACGGCCCGCGCAGCGCCGCCGGCGCCAAGGACAACCGCAGCGCCGCCGTCGCCGCGCCATTCGGGCGCGCCGGCGCTCACGTTTTCGATAAAACCGAAGGCATCCGTATTGGTGCCGGCCAACGATCCATCTCCAGCCACCTCCACGGTGTTCACAGCGCCGATGCGTTTGGCCAAATCATCTACATTATCAAGGATCGCCATCGCCGCTTCTTTGTGCGGGATCGTCAGATTGACGCCGGCAAATCCTTTTTCGGGCAAAGCGCGTAATTCTTGGGCAAGATTTTCCGGGGCGACGGCAAGCGGTTCATAGGTGCCGTCGATATTTAATTCGGTCAGCCAGAAGTCGTGAATTCGAGGCGACAATGAGTGGCCGATGGGCCAGCCCATAACACCGGCGCGTTTCGGCTTGTCCGAACCCGTCATTCGGCCATCACCCCATGAGAGCGCAAATATTCCAGCAGCTGCAAAAGCGGCAGTCCCAAAATCGTAAAATAATCGCCTTCAATTTTGGAAAATAACTGCGCGCCCGCATCTTCCAAACGATAGGCGCCGACCGACGCCAGGACGTCGTCGCCGGCCTGTTCCAGGTATTGTTCTAAAAAATCATCGGAAAATTGGCGCATGGTCAGGCGGGCCTCGGTGGTCAAAGACCAAAGTTCCGCTCCGTTCAGCACGATGGCGGCGGCGGTAATCAGCCGGTGCGTGCGCCCGCGCATTTTTTTTAAATGCTGGGCCGCGCCCGCCCGATCGGCGGGTTTATCAAAGAGTTGGTTATCGCATTCCAATATTTGATCGGCGCCGAGGACTAGGCAATCGGCATGCGTGGCAGAGATTTTTTCCGCTTTCGCAAGCGCCAGTTTAAGGGCAATGCCGGCGGGATCGTTGCCGGCTTCGGCCTCTTTGATCTGGTCTTCATCCACATCGGCGGGTTGGACCGTGAACGTCACGCGCGCGCCTTCCAACAGGCGGCGGCGGACGGCGCTGGCCGAAGCAAGGATCAGGGGTTGGGGTTGGGACTGGGGTTGGTTCAGGAAACATGCTCCTGTTGGGATTTTTGCGACAAGAGCTGCATGATCGCGGCGGCGCTTTCTTCGATCGAGCGCCGGGTCACGTCGATCACCGGCCAGCCGCGCCCCGAAAACAACTTAGCGGCAAACTTCAATTCTTCGGCAACCAATTCCGGGTCGGCATATTCGGAAGAATCCGTCTCGTTCAGCATGCGCAATCGATTGCGCCGCACTTGAACCAGGCTATTAATTTCTTTCGTCAGGCCAACGACCAGGGGGCGAGTCAATTCAAACAACTCTTCAGGCACATCAACGCCAAGGATAAGCGGAATATTTGCCGCCTTGATGCCGCGGTTGGCCAGATAGATACAGGTTGGCGTTTTTGAGGTTCTGGATACACCGATCAAAACCACATCGGCTTCTTCCAGGTTCCAGGTTGCCTGACCGTCATCATGGCTCATGGCGAAATCCATCGCCGAGATGCGCGCGTAGTATTCGTTATCGAGGACATATTGACGGCCCGGAAGCGCCAATTGCTCTAATTTTAGGAAGCCGCCGAAGGCCGCCATGATCGGTTGCAGGACCGAAACGCACGGTACTTGAATTTTGCGACAGGCATTTTGTAATCTGGCGCGCATCACGGGATTAACAAGTGTATAAAGAACGAAGCCGGGATTTTCTGCGATCCCTTCGATGACCTTATCGACCTGACGTTCGGTGCGTACCAAATTCCATAAATGTTCGCGCGCCTTTTTTTCTTCGAACTGAACCAGGCAGGCGAGCGCCACCGCTTGCACCGTTTCACCGGTGGCGTCGGAAACTAAATGAAGATCGAATTCTTCCATATTTATAAGACCGGATAATTATGTATGAATTGGGGATAACTCACGCCTATCCAGAGATACCAAAAAACGGTGTTCAATCACATATATTCCGTCACAGCTTTATACAAGATAATGCGTGTGCCTTTAATTCCGGTATTAATTTGCTTTGGAATTTTTTTGCAATATCGTACACAGCTTGAACCTATGTTGTACCCAGCCAAATCCAGTGACCGATATAGGATTATTGATTTATCCCCGAAACATTTCTATGGTAGCAGCTTCTCTTAATACCAATTTAGCAAGTCTTGGGATAACTCGGGATGAAAATTTAATCCAACTTATACCGGCCCCAACAACAACTATCACCTATTAAACATATTTTTCTTTTGTTTTAAGCAGGCGCATTAAAAATCGAATTTAGGCCCCTTTGATCATGAATGAACCCACCAAACCATTGCTCCGCACCCTTGCCGGTTTACGCCAAGAGACGCCGCCCATTTGGCTGATGCGTCAAGCGGGTCGCCATTTAGAAGAATATATGGCGCTCCGCAAACAATCGAAAAATTTTCTTGATTTTTGTTACAGCCCGGATTTGGCAGTCGAAGCAACGCTTCAACCGGTCCGCCGTTACCAAATGGATGCGGCAATATTATTTAGCGACATTTTGGTTATTCCAGATGCATTGGGACAAAAGGTTGAATTTGTTGTCGGCGAAGGGCCAAAACTGGAGGCTATCAAACAGGGTGAAGCCCTGCCAAAATTCGACGAGGATAAATTCCATCAGCATTTAGAACCGGTCTACAAGACGGTCGAGCGAGTATTGGGGGAATTGGACGACAAGACCGCCTTGATCGGGTTTGCTGGCGCTCCGTGGACCGTCGCGACCTATATGGTTGAAGGTGGTTCTAGTAAAGATTACCAAAAAACGCGTCAATGGGCGTATAGCGACCCTAATGGCTTTCAAAACTTGATCGATCTATTGATCGATACGACGGCGTCCTATTTATCGCGGCAAATTACAAGCGGCGCCGAAGCAATTCAATTGTTCGATAGTTGGGCTGGAATTTTACCGCCCGATGAATTCAAACGCTGGGTAACCGAGCCTGCCCGGGAAATTACCCGCCGGCTAAAATCCGATCATAGCACCACACCGATCATCGGATTTCCCCGCGGCGCCGGCGCGATGTACGTAGATTATGCGATAACGACGGGCGTTGATTGTGTATCGCTGGATACAACGGTTCCGCCCGAATGGGCGGCGGATAATTTACCGGCTGGTTTAGCCGTCCAAGGAAACCTGGATAATCTCCTTTTGCTGACCGGCGGCGGCGCGTTGGAGCAAACCGCCGGGCGCATTATCGATGCGTTTAAAGATCGCCCGCATATTTTCAATTTGGGCCATGGGATTTTACCGGAAACGCCGGTTGCCCATGTGGAACGCCTGTGCGCCGCCGTTCGGGGACACTCGTGAGTAAACGAGCGGTCATCCTTTTCAATCTCGGCGGGCCCGATAGCCCAAAGGCGGTGCGTCCGTTTTTGTTTAATCTTTTTAATGACAAGGCCATTATTTCGGTGCCGGGGTGGATCCGTTGGGCCATCGCGACGCTTATATCGGCACGCCGCGCTACAATCGCCCGCGATATCTACGCCAAGATCGGTGGCCGATCACCGATTTTAGAATTGACCCAAGCTCAAGCGGCGGCGTTGGAAAAAGAATTAGCCGGCGGCGACGGCGAAGAAGTTCGGGTCTTTATTGCGATGCGCTATTGGCATC
>JABMOP010000109.1 GCA_013204125.1 Rhodospirillales bacterium
GATCCCACATCTCTGTCCGCTCAGCAGTTGTAAAACCCCGACGATATCTTTGAACCATTTTTATACACTCCATCTTTCCAATTAAGATAAAGTGTTGCGTCGATCAGTTGAGACCACCGGTGTAATGCGGCGTCCTACTTGCCTTGTTGCTGTTTGATGTAGGCAACGACGTCACGTCTATTTGCTTCGGTTTCGAAACCCTCAAAACCCATATTCGTGCCGGGGACCATCTTATTCGGCCCGGCAAGGAATTTCACGAGCAACGCCTCGGTCCATACATGGGATGCCGCCTTCAGGGCAGTAGAATAATCGTAGCCAAGGAAGGTCCCGGCCATACGGCCAATGACGCTGCTCAAATTGGGGCCGACATTGTTACCGTTGGATTTAAACTCGTAATGGCAGGGCGCGCAATTTTCTTCAAAAAGGGCGCTGCCGTTTTTGGCATCACCACCGGCCGAAACAGGCGCCGCCATGAATACACCGGCACCAATTCCAAATAGAATACGAAAAGTGCTCATGCTCCCATCCTTGATTTACGTTTCATTTCCAAAGGCGTTCGGTGGCCATGCGGGCGCCTTCGGCCAGCGCGCGAAATTTTGCCAACACAACAGACGGAAACACCCTTTTCCGACCGGCATAAGTGCCAAATCCGCAATCGACCCCGGCCAGAACTCGTTCGCGCCCGACGATATCAGCATATCGGCAAATGCGCTGAGCAATCAATCGGGGATGTTCGACGAAATTGCTAGTCGAATCGATGACCCCGGGCACCAACACTTTGTCATCCGATATTTTCGCTGCCTTCCAATCCTCCCATTCGTGCTCATGCCGTGGATTGGCGCCCTCAAATAAAATTGCCTGAGGACGCGCCTTACCTAACAATTCAATTAAACGCGCCACCGGAATGTCGTGGGTGTGAGGCCCGGGATAGTTGAGCCAGCAAATATGTAGACGCATTGCTTCGGGGGGAATATCTTTGGTGGCGGCGTTAATCGCCTCAATGCTCTTTTCAGCGTCAGCCAGAAACTCCGCTTCGGTCATATCCTGATAATCGGTGTGACGGGCGCCGGCAAGATCAGGACAATCCAATTGCAAAACAAAGCCGGCGTCATAGATTGCCTTATATTCCGGGCGCATGGCCGAAACCAAAGCATCCCGGTATTCGTCGCGGCTTGGGTAATAAGTATTCGGAATGTAAGTGGTCAGGCAGCCCGGCGAAGCTGAATTCATGAAAACATCGTTGGGCTTCGTGGCTGATATGGCGGCTTTCAAGTTGGCAATGTCGCGGTTGAGCGGTGCTGGATCGGCATAAGCGACCGCACCGCTACAGACGGTCGATTGCAGCAAATCCGTGCCACCGCCGGCCAGTTGTTCCAATTGCAACTCGGGAAAATCCTGTAAATCGCGCGGTGCCTTGCGGCCCGGCACGCCCGATCCCTCGATATTGCCGAGACCCGTTAGCCTGTGTTTGGCATAGACGTGATAGGACATCTTGCTGAATTCGCCATCGCAAACGACATCAACACCAGCCTCGATTTGTTCCGCCACCGTCTGTTTAACCGCCTCTGCCGCCCGCCTTTGCAACGCCACCTGATTGACCGGCTCGCCGCGATCTTCTTTCCGCAATAATTCGATTAGGTCATCAGGCCGCGGCATACTGCCGACATGGGTGGTTAGGATACGATCAGTACTGTATTTCATGATAACCAACCATTTTCATGCACACCGGCCACGGCAAAACCGTTATGCCGACGATAGTCGACACAGGAATATTTTAGAACATGTTGAAAGGATGGCAATCGTTCAAGTATGTCGGGATTAGGGGTGTTACCTCACCACGGAAATTGCCGGCCGTCGAAATTCCAATAGGTGCCGGTGTCGGCAAATGTCAGCCGGTCTAGGATGCCGCGCATGCCGGCGACGGAATCTTCGACCGATGTGGGCGCGCTTTCGCCGCCCAAATCGGTGCGCGTCCAACCGGGGGCCATGGCGATCACGGAAACGCCGCGTTCCCCCAGCCACGCGCCAGCATTGCGGGTCAGCATATTGAGCGCCGCTTTCGACGTCCGGTAGGCATAGCGCCCGCCTTGTTCCGTATTGGCGATGGAGCCGAGGCCCGAGGTCATCATCACCACCATTTTCTTTTCCGAAGCGGCGACGTTATCGGCGAATTCACCGGTGACGCGGCCCGGCCCGACTACATTTGTTTTTAAAATCTCCAGCCATTCATCGGCATCGGTGTTTTTGAGGTCCGGATCATCGCCGCCTTCGGCGACGCCTTGGCCGTAATTATCGATGATGCCGGCGTTATTGATGAGCATGTCGATCGGCGCGCCGGCTAAGGCATCGGCGACGGCCCGCACCTCACCGGCGTTATCCACATCCATTTTTTGAATTGAAAGCCGATCCCCGGCGCTTTGTTTGAGAGCCTCCAACGCACCAGCGCTATCCGGGTTGCGGCAGGTGGCGACGGCGTCCCAGCCGGCATCCAGATATTGGCGCACAAATTCCAGACCTATGCCTCTGTTGGCGCCGGTAACGAGTACGGTTGGCATCCTCTCCCCCTCTAAACCAGCATCGAGCCGCCATCGACGTTCAAGACAATGCCGGTGATGAAGGGGTTGCCCATGAGCATCAAGATCGCCTGGCCGACATCATCGGGCTGGCCCATTTGCCCGGCCGGTAAGTTTTCCGCCATGCGTTTATAGTGTTCTTTGCGGGCATCGGGCGGGAATTGATCCCAAAGGGGGGTATCGATCGGACCGGGGGAAACTGCATTGACCCGGGTCGGCGCGAAATCAATGGCGAGGCCGCGGCTTAAGCCTTCGACCGCCGCGTTCACCGCCGACAGGACCGAAGCCCCCGGCGCCGGTTTCTGGCCCAAACCGCCGGTAACGAAGGTGAGCGATCCGCCGCTGACGATTTCAGCGGCGCGCGCGATACGGAAATAGGGCCAGAACTTGGCGTCCATGGCGCTATACGCCGTCTTCATGTCCAAATCCTGGATCAGCCCGCGCCCGCCCTTGCCGATTGTGGTGACAATGTGGTGCCAAGGCCCGCTTTTTTTGAAGAAGGTTTCCACCGCCTTATCGTCGGTAGCGTCGAGCACCGCTTGGCCAACGCCGCCGATTTTTACCGAGGCTTCGTCCAGGCGTTCGGCCGAGCGTCCGGCAATGGTCACATCTGCGCCGGCTTCGAATGCGGCTTTTGCGGTGCCGAGGCCAATACCCGACGAGCCGCCGACCACCAGAATTTTTTCGCCGTCGAAGCTATACATCTGGCCGCCCTAAGCCATCAGCGTGCGAAGATGCTTGTTAACTTCGGCCGCTTTGTGGCGCTGGGTCTTGCCGTTGGGCTCCAACGGCTCATCGAAGAAGAAGCCAGGAAGTTCATCATCCGCTTCGGTGAAGCCGGCCTGTTTGTTGAATTCCAATTCCAGCCGAAGAGTTTCCGCGCCTAAGGTTTCAAAAAAGCTTTCATCTAAGCCGGTGCCGTGGGCGTTGTTCAAGGCTTCGACAACGAAATCCATACTTTCGTTGGTAACGGAACGGCCGAACAGGCACAAACCCAAGCTATCCGCCGCCGCGCAAATCCATTGGATCTCGTAGGACGCATCGACAACTTCTTCGGTCGATTTATCGGTGCAGACAAACCCCGGAACATTACCGGCGGTATGATCGGCGCCTTGGGCGGTGACCATCATGGAAACGCCGGTGACTTCGATTTCGCGGGGGTCATAAGCGCTGATTGCCTGTTTTTTGACGGCAGGAATACGTTTGGAGCCGAAATGTTCGCCGACCCGTTGGGTGCCTTGCGCCAATAATTTGCCGCGCTCGGTGCCGTTCCGGATATCTTCGAGCGCATCGGCCATGAAGCCGACATCGCCGAATTTCCCTTGGCCAAGATCCATCAAGACGCCGATTGTGGCGCCGATTTCGATGGTATCAATGCCGAGATCATTGGCGACGTGATTAAGCCGCGCCACATCATCGGGATCGGCAAGGCCGCAATTGGACCCCATCAGCCCGAGGGTTTCGTATTCCAAAGGCGAGCATAGCTCTTCCCCCTTGGCGTCCACATAGACGTTGGAACATTGGATCAAGCAACCGGGCATGCAAGCGTGCGTGGTTTCCCCGCCGCGCGCCAGATTTTGTTCGCGGATGAAGGTGCCGCCAAGTTTCAATGGCCCATCATCTTTGCCGACAAACGTGCCGGCGCTGAAATTCCGCGTCGGCAAGCCGCCGACTTTATTGGTGAAATCGCCGACCATGGCGGTGCCGAATTTTCGAAAGGCATCAATTGCCTTATCTTCGTCCAGGCGTTTTCCGTATTCGCGCACATTGCCCATCAGTTTCTTGCGGTCGTGGAACGTCGGCATCTTGTTCAGATCAACAACGATGGCTTTAACTTTCTTGGACCCCATAACCGCGCCGACGCCACCTCTGGCGGCGATGCGGGTTGGGCGCTGGTCCGGGTCGGTGAAGGAAATACCGGCCATCAAGCCTTGGTATTCGCCGACCGGCCCACAAATGCCGAGGCTTACCTTGTCGCCGTATTTGGCGAACAATAATTTCGCCGTTTCCATCGTGCCTTTGCCCAGATAGGGCGCGGCGGTGTCGAATGTGATAGCGCCGTCTTTGGTGATGCGGATGACCACCCACTCATCGGACGCGCCATTCAAGGTTATCCCCGACAGCTCCAACTGGCCGAGGGCAAAGGCGAAAGTGCCGCCCGAATTGGCTTCTTTGATGCCGCCGGTCAGCGGGCTTTTGCAGCCGACGCTCAAACGGTTGGCGTTGGAAAAATTGGTCCCGGCGAACGGCCCAGCGGAAAAGATCAGCGGGGCTTCGGGCGACAATGGGTCAAGCGTCGCA
>JABMOP010000110.1 GCA_013204125.1 Rhodospirillales bacterium
CGAGCGCGAAGACGGCGTACGGGCGCTCCTAAACCTTGGCCATACGTTTGCCCATGCGTTGGAAGTTGAAGTCGGCTATAGTGGGGATTTGCTGCACGGCGAAGCGGTCGCGATCGGCATCGTCATGGCTTTCGATCTATCGGCTAAAATTGGCCTTTGCAGTAATGACGATGCCGCGCGCGTGCGCGCCCATTTCAAATCAATTGGGCTGCGCACCGATCCAAGTGATATCCAAAACATCGAATGGACCACGGATCGTCTGCTGCAAAACATGTCACAAGATAAGAAAGTGCGCGACGGATCGATCAACTTCATTCTCGCGCGCGGGATCGGTGAAGCCTTCATTACCAACGAAGTATCCGATGCCGATATCAGAGCCGTCTTGGACCGCGCCACCGGGGCCTAACGCTACGCTTATGACAGACCACCAACCTGTTTGGATAATCTCATGCTGCTAACTGCCGCCGCCATTGCCGTTCTCCTTATTCTTTCCGCATTTTTTTCAGGGTCCGAAACCGCCCTCACCGGCGCGTCCGATGCGCAGATGCACCGGCTGCAAGCGCGCGGCAACAAGTCCGCGCGGACGGTTAACCGGCTGCTTGAACACAAAGGGCCGCTTCTCGGCGCGATCTTAATCGGCAATAACCTCGTCAATATCCTGGCCGCCGCGCTCGCCACCAGCCTCATGATCGGCGCCTTCGGCGAAGCCGGCATCGTTTACGCAACGGCGATCATGACCGTCCTGATCGTTATGTTTTCGGAAATTCTGCCCAAAACATACGCCATGCATAACCCCGATCGAGTAGCCCTTGGCGTGGCGCCAATTATGCGCCCGCTCGTACAAATTTTCTGGCCCGTGACCTGGGCGACCCAAATATTGGTGCGCGGAACCTTGCGTTTATTCGGCATGCGCCTGGACCCGGAAGAGCCATTTCTGTCGTCGGCGGAAGAACTGCGCGGCGCCATTGAGCTTCATAATGGCGAGGACAAAGCCGTTAGCCACGAACGCGCAATGCTGCGCAGCGTTCTAGATCTTGCCGAGGTGGATGTCGAAGAAATCATGGTTCACCGCAAGACCATCGCCATGGTCAACGCCGATGATCCGGCCGAGGAGATATTGGATCAGATATTGGCGAGCCCCTATACGCGAATTCCGATCTGGCGCGAGAATACCGACAACGTCATCGGCGTCGTGCATGTTAAGGAAATACTCCGCGCCCTCAAGAATGCCGAACAAGGCAGCGGTGAACTTAACATTGAAAAATTGGCGTCGGCGCCGTGGTTCATTCCGGAAACCACTCGGCTGCTCGATCAATTAGAGGCCTTTCGCAGCCGGCGCGAACATTTTGCCTTGGTTGTCGATGAATATGGAAGCTTGATGGGCGTCGTGACACTGGAAGATATCTTGGAAGAAATTGTCGGTGATATCTCCGACGAACACGATGTCAGTATGCCCGGATTAAGGCCGCAGCCGGATGGCTCTTACATCGTCGATGGGCATTTCACCATTCGCGATCTCAACCGCCAACTGGATTGGTCCCTACCGGATGAAGAAGCATCCACGATCGCCGGTCTCGTCCTCCATGAATCCCGCCGCATACCGGATGAAGGACAAGTGTTCATATTCTATGGCTACCGGTTCGAGATCTTGCGCCGTATGCGCCATCAAATTACCGACATACGCCTTACCCCGCCAAAAGGGTCTGCCGCCTCTGCACCCAAGACTATAGAATCTTCCTCCTGAATCCAAGAATTCCGGCATAAATCTTGGCCGCGGATTTTTAACATACCAATTCAGTCTGGTTTTTGCTAAACTGCCCTTATCTGTTTAAAACAACGGTACAACGGAGCGTAAAAATGGTAGCAAAAATTGTACCCAATATCATCAGTAATCAAACTCTCTTCACCTTGCCGCCGGATTCTACGTGCCGGGAAGCAGCAAGGATGATGGGTGCAAATCGGATCAGTGCTGTGCCGATCCTCGAAGACGAGAAGCTTTTAGGCATCGTCACAGAACGCGATCTGACGGCAAAAGTTCTGGCCGGCGCGTTGGACCCGGACACAACCCGGCTGGATAAAATCATGACCAAAAATCCGGACGTGCTGGCGCCCGATGATCCACCGTTCAACGCCTTGGAGCTTATGCGTATCCGCGGCTACCGGCATTTACCGGTTGTCGATGGCGGCAAGCTTGTCGGCATTGTGTCGGTGCGCGATCTTTACGCGGCGGCTAAAGATCAGTTGGAAGAAGACGTCCGCCAGCGCGAAGCCTTCATATTCGATACTGGATACGGCGCCGGCCACTAGGCTTTGCCGGGCCTGGCCAATTGACGGGGCACCCGAAACTTCCTATACGACCGCGCCAACAACAGCGCTAAAGCGCGTCAATGATTGTGGAGTTAAGTTCATGCCCCTAACCAAGCCGGCGGCCCGTAAACTGATGCACACGCGCGAAATTTGCTGCTGCGGGTTTGAGCGTGACGACGGTCTTTGGGATATAGAGGGCCGTATCGTCGATACTAAAACATACAGCTTTGCCAACGAAGATCGCGGCGGCGTTGCTTCCGGCGAAGCCATACATGATATGCATGTGCGCCTGACCCTCGACGATGAATTGGTGGTCCATCACGCCGAAGCGTCAACGGATGCCTCCCCCTTCACGATGTGCCCCGATATTACCGGCGGCGTGGCAGCGCTTAAAGGCGAGCGCGTGGTCGCCGGCTGGACCAACGCCGTACACCGAAAATTAGGCCGCACAATGGGGTGTACCCATATTGTGCAATTACTGGTCGGGCCCCTTGCCACCACCGCCTACCAGACGATTTCGCCCATCGCAAATCGCCGGAAAACCAAAACAAAAGAGGACGTCCCGACCAAGCCGCGCATCTTAAATACCTGCCACGCCTACGGCGCAGATAGCCCCGTCGTGAAACGCCTGTGGCCGGATCACTACACCGGAAACGAATGATAAACCGCTGAAATCAGCCGAATTTTCCTTGCCTCGCCGCTCCTTAATCCGCATAGTGGCGGCATGGACGAAACAGGCCGCCAAGACAACCTGATAAAACCCAGCGTCTCTGCTGAGGCCGGGCAGCGCATGTGCGATTGGCCCGATTGTAGGGACACCGGCGATCATCGCGCCCCCCGTTCGCGCGACCGGCTCGACGAATTTCATTGGTTTTGCCTGGACCACGTTCGGATTTACAACCGCGCTTGGAACTATTATGTAGGCATGTCCGATCAGGAAGTAGAAGCCTGCGTCCGCTCGGATACGACCTGGAACCGGCCCAGTTGGCCTTTTGCAGGGGCTCAGCCGGAGCATTGGAGCTTCGACGATCAGAATATTGACGATCCGTTCGGCGTATTGGGGCGGGACGGAAAAAAATCCGGGCACATGCCGCCAGCCGAACTATCAGGCCCGCAGCGCCAAGCCCTCGCAGATTTCGATCTTGATTTTCCGGTCACGATCGATGAAGTCAAAGCGCGCTACAAAGAACTTGTGAAACGCCACCATCCGGATGCCAATGGCGGCGCTAAGAAAGCAGAGGAACGAATTAAAAGGGTAAACCGGGCTTACGATGTCCTGACGAAGGAATTATTTTCCTAAAAGCCCGCGAAATCCGCCTACACAAACTGTCACCGGAATAAATTCATGAACGATACCAACACCACCCCAGCCAACCCCGACATCTTTCCCTTAGGCGCGCCCGATATCAAGATTTCGGTACGCCAGGCCTTTGGCATCGATAGCGATTTAGAGGTCCCTGCGTTCTCGCAAGGCAACGAATATGTTCCGGCTATGGACGAAGTCTATCGCTTCGACCATGAAACCACTCTCGCCATACTTGCTGGCTTCGCCTACAACCGCCGGGTCATGATCCAGGGCTATCACGGCACCGGCAAATCCACTCATATCGAGCAAGTTGCCTCGCGGCTGAACTGGCCGTGCATACGGGTCAACCTCGACAGTCATATCAGCCGTATTGATCTTATCGGCAAGGACGCCATTGTCCTCAAAGACGGCCAACAAGTGACTGAGTTTCGCGAAGGCATCTTGCCCTGGTGCCTGCAGAACCCGGCGGCGCTGGTGTTCGATGAATATGATGCCGGGCGGCCCGATGTGATGTTCGTCATCCAGCGCGTGCTGGAAGTTGAAGGCAAATTGACGCTGCTGGATCAAAGCACGGTGATCCATCCGCACCCATTTTTCCGCCTGTTCTCGACGACCAACACGGTCGGGCTCGGCGACAC